>JAATFH010000116.1 GCA_015655315.1 Terriglobales bacterium | reverse complement strand
TTCTTTCTGCTGCGGATTGTTAACGACGCGGACGAGAGCGGGCCGCAAGAGCCGCTCCTTGATTCGGTAGCCGCGACGGACCTCTTCAAACACCTGATGGTCCGGCAGGTCAGGCCGGTCCACAGTATCCAACGCTTCGTGCACACGCGGATCGAAAGTCGTGCCTACCGTCTCCACCGGCTGCACATTCAGCGATCGCAGCGCCTCTTCCATCTGCTTTACGATCAGTTCCACACCCGTACGCAGCTGATCGGCGGAGCCAGTCGACTTCAGCGCCAGATTAAAGTTATCCAGCACCGGCAAAAACTGCTCTACCGCACCGGCAACCGCAAACTCGCGAAATTCATTTCGCTCGCGTGACTCGCGCTTGCGGGCATTATCAAACTCGGCCTGCAAACGCGCCAGCCGGTCCACCAGCGCATCGCGCTCAGATTTCACCCGCTCCAACTCTTCAGAAAGATTGGATGTTTCATCCGTCGCAATCGCTTCAGACTGCGGCTCGTCCGCAACCGACGATGCTGTTTCCTGATTCAGTTCTTCGTTCAATATGTCGTTCAATGTTTTTCTGCTCATATCCACCAACCCTTTGCGGAGCGCACTCGACCTGCGCGCACCCGTCTGTCGCTGTTTGTTTTAAATGCCTTACTGAGGAGGCTGGAAAATCCTGTCTGAAAGCTGCGCAATATACGATACGGCGTTGATCGTTTCCTGATACTGCATACGCGTCGGACCAATGACGGCGACCGTGCCGAAATTCTCCGAACCCAGTCTGGCCGGCGAACCGATCAGCACCAGATCCTGCATTCCCGGAATCGCCTCTTCCAGCCCGACCACTACGCGCACCGTATGCTGCCGCGCATCCACATACGCATTCAGCAGCTCCACCATGCGCTGCTTCGCTTCGAGCGCCGCCAGCATCTGGCGCAGCCGCTCGCGATCCAGTTCGCTGGCCAGCAGATTCGCAACGCCTTCTACGAAAATCGCCTGCAATCCACCATCGGAATCCAGCGCGCCCTTGCGGCAAAGCTCATTCACGGACAGCATCAACTGGTCGTATTCGCTGCGCTCGCGCTCCATCCGGCCCGTCAGTTCCGTTCGGATCAGATCGATTGACCAGCCGTGAAAATTCTCGTTCAGGAAGCGCGCCGATGCCTCCAGTTCCCCGTATGTCAGGTCGCGGTCGAGCATCAGAATCCGGTCCATCACCAACCCGGCTTTCGTGACGACCACCGCCAGAACACGCCCCGCAGTCAACCGCGTAAAGTGGATATGCTCAAGCGCATGGACCTCCCCCGCCGACGCCAGCGCCACACCCACGCCGCTCGAAATCAGCGCCAGGACATGCGAAGTACGTTCCAGAAACTGCTGGCTGCTGTTGACCCCGGCAAAGCTGTCATCAATCTGTTCGCGCCGCTCCTGCGTTATCGGGAGCTGCCGCGAAACTCCGCTCAGTTGCTCCACATAAAACCGAAAAGCTTTGGCCGTAGGAATACGGCCCGCCGAAGTATGCGGTTGATCGAGAAGCCCCGCATCGCTGAGCGATGCCATCACATTCCGAATCGTCGCCGAGCTCATGCCATCCTTATCGGCAAACTGGCGCGCAATCGCCTGCGAAGCCACCGGCTCGCCCGTAGTAATGTAGCTCTCGATAATAGTAGTCAGCACCAGCCGTTCACGCGGGCTGATCCGCAGTTCGGAAGACATGTTTCCCTCGGCGTCAGACCATTCCGCCAATTCAGCGGCGAGATAGTCCTGTCCTCTCTAATTTTAGTGCATTTCGCGCAGAAGCGTACGCATTACCACCGTGCCCAGAGGTAAACGCAAGCTATCTGCTGATTCGAAATGCCGCCGTCCTCGCGATAAAGCAGATCCGGGTTCAGGCGGCGGGACCCAAACCAGGATAGGGCTCCAGCGGGATGAGCGCGATCAATTCCAGCATCCCAGCTTTATAAAGCGGCAGGCTCTCAATGGCCGCCTGTACTTCTGCTTTGGATGACGCCTCCCATATTATGCTTGCCCCGGGAATATCGCCGCGCTTCCATACCTGGCGGAGCAGGCCGCTCGCATACAGCTCACGAACGCGAGCCCCTTCGCTGGCGACCAGTTCGGGAGTGAAGTCTTCCGGCGGAAACTTATCGACAAGACGGCGGGCAATCGAAAGAAATTGCATGGGCGTAGTGTACAGGGAACATACTGATTTGGGGTTTGGGGAGCCTTTACGATGGCTCGGGCAGACGCCAACAGGGCACATCATATTCGCGGTGAAACTCAAAATTTACCATTTCGTCTTCATCAGCAGGAAGAACTCGGATGATCAGAGCGCCGGCGTTCGACAGCCTGGCCCCAAATAGGCTGGCTGTCTGATTGAGATTTCCGCCAAAAAGCTCTTCGAGATTTATGCCGCTGTGGATCAGAAACTCACACGTCAGGCTCATCCTCTGCCGGAACTGCCGCCGCACCCACTCTGTAGGCGCGATCTCGCGGGGACCCAGCACAGGCATTCCATTCACGATCCTGATTTCAGAAGGATTGACTTCAATAAATCTGTGAGTGCTCATAACTTTCGATTCTCTGCTTCAAGGCTGCAGGTGATTCTCACTTGCAGCGCTGATGTGTGATCCAGCGGACAAGCAGGCTCAACCATACGGAATTATCTCTCAGCCATCAATTCGCAGACAAAGCCTCTTCCGGCAGCAACTGATAGCTTACGAACGCTACCTTCAAACTATCCGGCGACCACGACGGAACATTGATCGTGCCTTGCCCGCCAAAGAGCGTCGCCAGCACGCTCACCTTGCCATCAGCCAGCGACATCGACCGCAGCGTCACGTCCTTGTTCGGCGGATGACCTGTCACGCCCGGCTCATACGCAAGAAAGACCATCCACTTGCCGTCCGGCGAGATGTGCGGAAACCAGTCATTCGTCTCATCAAACGTGACCTGCTCCTGCTGTGTCCCATCCGGAGCCATTCGCCAGATCTGCATGTGCCCCGTGCGCTCTGAGTTGAAATAGATGTACTTCCCATCCGGCGAATACTCCGGCCCATCGTCCAATCCTTTCGCCGTCGTCAGCCGCGTCTCTTCACCGCCCGCTGCCGGAATCGAATAGATATCGAACTCGCCATCGCGCTGCCCGGTAAACGCAATCGTCTTCCCATCCGGAGACCACCCATGCCAGTACGAAGGCGACTTCGCAGTAATCCTCTGCGGCGTGCCTCCCTCAATCGGCAGCGTGTACACCTGCGACTGCCCACCGTCCGCCGACGAGTCGCTGATCGCCAGCAACTTCCCATCCGGAGATATTCCATGATCGTTGTTGCAGCGCTTCGCAAATCCGGTATCGATCAGTTGAGGTTCTCCGCCCGCAACCGCAAGACGATCAATCCCGCCATCGCGATTGAAGATGAACTCTTTGCCATCGCGCGTCCAGTTCGGAGCCTCGAATCTTCCCTTCGCCACAAACGACACGCGTCGATCCGTCGAAGCCACCGGCACAGTTTCAAGCGTGCTGTAAAGCACCGGCTCTGTTGTCGAAGCTGTCAGCGGCTTCAAGCTTACATGCGAAAACACAGCCTTCTCCACAACATCCTTATCGTGCGAGCAGACACCGATGCCCACATAGAAATCCCCATGCAGCGGCAGCTTGATCGAAGCTCCCGAAGTATGCAGCGCAGCATCATCACCCAGAATCATGTAGAGATAATCGCCGCGCTTGATGATCCGCAGCCGTTTCGGAGCCGACTCGCTCGCCTCCACCTCATGCGTCAGCGCACCCTTCTCCAATCGGAACTGCAACGAAGTCAGTCCCACTCCATGCAGCGCCACATCGGCATATTGAGAATCGGCATCGAGACTCTGCCGCACCATCAGCACCGCCTTGCGATGCGGATTCGCGCCCGTCCCCACAAACGAAATATCCGCCGTCAGCATCACATCGCCGGAAACGCGCTTCCACGCAAACTGAAACGCGTCCGCCTTCAGCCACATATTCTCACCGCTACCACTGATGGTGTATGTCTGTTGCGCTGCGTCGTACTCCACCGCACCAGCATGCAGAACCGTCCCAACATCCTGATGCCCTTCAAAAATGCCGGGCGCTGATGCCCTCTTCTCCTGACCGAAAGCCAAAGAAATACAAAAAATCAGCACAATCTGGCTGATACACAAGCACACAGACTTTTTCGACATGAGAAAACACCTCCGCGCAATTCAGAGGCACCACATGGAGTGACAATATAGATTGTCATTCCACGTGGGCCCTGGACTCCGAACGCTCTATCAGGCAGCCTGATGGAAAGGTTGTATTTTTGGTCTGCGCTTGCGGCTCGCATGCCACAGGTCATAATCCATTTGCAGGCCAGACCAGAACGCCGCATGTGTGCCAAGCGCGTCGGAGAGTCGTAATGACATGTCTGCGGAAATTCCCGCCTTGCCGTTAAGCACGCGAGACAGGGTAGTGCGTGAAACTCGCAAGCGGCCAGCAGCCTCAGAAACTTCCATCTCTCCGATATACTCCCGCAACACTTTCCCTGGATGCGGCGGGTTGTACATGAGCGCCATACGGTTCTCCTTAGTGATAATCCTGATAGTCAACCAGAATGACATCCTCATCCTCGAACGCGAATGTCAAACGCCAGTTGCCACTTACCTTCATTGACCAATGCCCCGTCAGTTCGCCGCTGAGCGGATGCAGATTCCATCCAGCCGGAGCGCTCAGATCCTGAGGCGACTTTGCGCGATTTAATGCGAACAGTTGCAGTGAGAGCTTTTCTGCGTGCTTGGGCTGGATTCCGTGCTTGGGCTGGATTCCAGCCTTGCTTCCGGTTCGAAAAAATTTCTCTATACCCACATGCCGAAAGCTCTTGATCACGCGTAAAGTGTAGCGCTACACGCATCAGGGGTCAATATTCGAAATATCGCATCGAATTATCTATCCCCAAAAAATGCAAACGGTGCGACCGAAGCCGCACCGTTTGTAATAAAACCAGCAAAAATCCTACGCGCGTGAAAGATAAGCCCCTTCAGCCGTATCCACGCGAATCTTCTCGCCTTCATTGATAAACGGAGGCACCTGCACAATCAGCCCTGTCTCCGTCTTCGCAGGCTTGGTCACCGACGAAGCAGTAGCCGACTTCAACCCCGGCTCGGTCTCGACAATCGTCAGCTCAACCGTTTGCGGCAGCTCAATGCCCACAGGCACGCCGTCAAAGAACGACACAGTGATCTGCAGATTCGGCGTCAGGTACTCAACCGCATCGCCCAGCGTGTCGTGCTTCAGATGCGTCTGCTCGTAGTTCTCCGTGTTCATAAAGTAGTAGTCATCGCCATCGTTGTAGAGAAACTCCATCGCAATTTCATCCACCACCACGCGATCAATCGCGTCGGCCGAGCGGAAGCGGTGCTCGAACATCGCACCCGAGCGCAGATTCCGCAGCTTGGCCTGGATAAAGGCGCGCAGATTGCCGGGCGTCCGGTGCTCCACTGAAAAAACAGCATGCAACTCACTGTTGTGCTTGATGATCATGCCCGGACGCATTTGTGTGGCGGGAATCGCCATAAAAAGAAACTCCTTGCTCTTGTGGTTCTGGGATTTTTTGAGATGCCGGCACTCAAGGCCAGGCTGGAAAACTCTCTAATGGAAGATTGTAGCGTTTTCCGTTACCCGGAGCCAGCC
>JAATFH010000327.1 GCA_015655315.1 Terriglobales bacterium | reverse complement strand
GCTTCAGCATAGTCTGGTTTTGCGGCGACATCCTTCTCAAGCTGGCCTATCGCTTCATCCGTCTGGTTGGCCTGTCGAGAAATTAAGTCGAGCAGATACCAGGATTCCGCAGCATTAGGATCGAGTTGTGTGGCTGCTTCGAGCTCAGGCCTGGCTTCGTTGTTACGCTGAAGATCAAGCAATACCCGTCCTTTGTTGTAGTGTGTCACGGCATTGTTTGGATCGCGTCGCACTGCTTCAGAGAACTCAGCCAATGCGCCTTTCAAGTCAAACTGATCGGCTAAAGCAATTCCCAGATTCAAGTGCGCTCCCGCAGAGTTTGGATCGAGATCGATCACTTTACGGAAAATGGATAAGGACTCTGGGCCGCGGTTCAAACGAACGAGCACCATCCCATAGACACTTAACGCTCCTGCGTTCTTCGGATTCAGTTGTATAGCGCTGCCTAACGCTTTTTCAGCTTCGGTGTAGCGTCCTTGTCCGGCGAGGATGAGTCCAAGATTGGCAAAGGCCTGAGCGTATTGCGGGTTGTTTTCCGTCGCAAGGCGGAACATCTTTTCGGCATCCTGGTCTTTGCCAACTTGTCCATAAAGTACGCCCAGGTTATTCTGCGCCTCGGCATATTGCGGATCGAGCGAGATCGCCGTCTCGAACTGCTTCTCAGCACTTTGCGTGTGCCCAGCCTGCAGATCGAGAAAGCCGAGCTGGTTATGCACTGGAGCGAGTTTCGTATCCAGGGCCTGCGCTTTCTCCAGAGCCTCTCGTTCCGCAGCATAATCGGACAAACGATCGAGGGCGAGTGCAAGATCGTAGTAAGTCTTGGCGTTATTCGGATCGTTTACGAGGGAAGCACGATACAAGTCGGCCGCTTTTTGCGGGTCCCCCGACTGCAGGTCTTGATTGGCCTGGTTTGCGCTGACTGCGGCGACATCCGACTTTACGCTGGCGGCTTTCTTCTGCTGAAGGGCCGTTAATGCTTCGTGGGCCTGATCCTGTTGTCCCAGGGTACGAAGTACAGACGCTAATTGAAACCGCGCTTCGCTGGAGTCGGGATTCAGCTTGAGCGCTTTTTCTAATTCGGGCCGAGCTTCTGCTGGTTTTCCCAAACGGGCAAGCACGAAACCCAGATTATAGTGAGCGTCGGCATGATTCGGGTTCAAGGCGATGGCCTGACGCAAAGCCTCCTCTGCTTCGGCATAATTTCCCAGCCCGCGTTCGACGATACCGGTGAAATACAGCGCCTCGAAATCGTGCGGATGTTTCAGGCGATATTCGTGAATGAACGGTTGGGCCCGATCGTACTGCAGCAGCGCGGTCAAGGATTTCACATAGGAAAGCTGCACGGAATCGTTTGTGGGATCAAGCTGCAGGGCAATCTCGAACTCCTTGGCCGCCTCGGGGAACCGCTTCTGCTGTGTATAAACAATACCTAGATTGGTATGCGCCTGCGCATAGGCGGGGTTGGCTTTCACAATGGTTTGCAGTATCTGCAGCGCCTCGTCGAAATTGTCATTTTTTGAATAGGCAATCGCGAGGTTCAATTGCAGTACCTCGTCGGGAGGCGCATTTTTCAGCTCAGCGATGGCCGCCGTGTACCGCTTCTCAGTGATCAACACTTTCGTCAATCCATCGAGCGCCTGTACGGATTGGGGATCTTGTCTGAGCACTGCGCGAAACGCGTCCATAGCTGCGTTCGGCTGATTCAGTTGACTCAAAGAAACTCCGAGAGGAAGAAGGATCTTCGGCGAATTTGGCTTCAGCGTGGATGCAGTCTGTAGTTCATGTGCAGCGCCTTTAATGTTGTGATTGGTAAACAACGCGATTCCCAGATCGTAGTGGCTCTCCCACGAATCAGGCGCGAGCTCCACCGCGGATTCGAATTTACTGATTGCGCAGGCAATTTGTCCGTGGCCGGCAAAGTAGGCTCCGAGCGCATCATAAACAGCGGCAGATGGATGCGTTGCGGCTACCTGTTCGAGATCGGCAGGTCCATTGCAATGAGTGGACGCGACTTGCGCGGCCATAGCGACCGGAAACAAGCAAATGACCGTCAACGCAGATCGTGGAAAAAGTAACATCGATTTTTGGAAGACATCCCGGACAGGCAAACCCAACCCCAAATCCACTCCAACTTCAAAGTCAACTCATAGATGAATACGGCGACAAATGCAACAAATTGATATCGGTTTGTTGAACACCACCGAATGGCATCGTACAGGATCACTGCGCTGCATGAGGAGGCGTCCTTCCTTGAGCACGCGCCAGCATCTGTCGCATGAAAGTATCCTGCGGAAAGACTTCAAGATAGTGTTTCAGCGCCGTTTCCGCGCCACTATATTGCTTAAGCTGAATCAACCGCACCACCAGCGTTTGCTGCATGACCGGATCGAAGGGGTCCATGCTGATCGCTTTCTCGAGCAGAGGAAGAGAGTCCTCTGCCCGATTGAGTTTTGCCATCGCTTCGGACAGGTCCGCGTATGTCGAAGCCTGGGGAGGGCCCGCCTTCAGGGCCTTCTGTAAATGATCGAACGCGACCTGAAAATTTCCTTTCTTCATTTCTCTTCGCCCCAATGCGGCCTGGACCAGGGCATTCTCCGGTTGTGTCTGTTCCAGCTGGTCAAGGACTTTGAGGTAGGGAGCGACATATTCCGGACGATTCTCAGCCAGTTCTCCGTAGGCTTTTAAAAGTGTCAGTAGTGGTGGAGGCGCGTCTGTTTTTCCAGGAGCTGGATTGAGATGAATCAAATCCGGCAACGACGGAAGAGCTTGCTGAAATGTAATTTCTGGAAACGGTTCGTTGGGCCGTGCCACGATGCGATGGTTGGTAGCACTGGAGTGGGAAATCACTCCGATATCGCGCCTGGGCATATGGCAGCCTATGCAGTTGTCCGCTGGTCTGCTCTGCTGCCGGACATGCAGTGGCAGTTTGCAGCTTTGTGCCGTATGGCAGGTAAGGCATTTGCTGTTGAAATGAGCGGAAGCTTCCTCGCTCGATGGTTCTATGTGCGGGTCGTGACAAGTGATGCAGTTCAAACCACCCTTGCTCGCCCGATAGCATTTGCTGAGGGTCATCGAGTAATAGTGCTCGACGTGATCGGCATCCGGTGGGTGGGCGCGTGTCGGTGGAACCATCAAAATCGAAAGCGTGTCATCTAAAGGCTGGCCCGGACGAAAATCCTGATAGGTCTTGCCCGGTTGCAACACGCGCACATCTCCGGTCTGATGGCAGCCCATGCAGATGTTGTCAGCCAGATATGGAGTAAGACGGGCCGGATTGACGATGTGAAAGGAAGCGCCTTTCTCTGCGCTCGGATTTTTCATCGCCTGGATGTGAGCAGCGCCGGGGCCGTGGCAGTTCTCGCAGCCTATCGCAAGTTCGGAAAACGGCGTGCTTTCAAATTGTCCATTCGTATTCGCCACTGGGCTGGGTCTTCCGCCATGGCAAAAGATGCAGCCAGCCTGAATCGGGCGATTGAAACCTAAGTCGACAAATTCATAGCCCGGCGAGGGGCCCCAGGTCTTCGGCTTGGAATAGAAGGACTGTGGCGCTTGAAAGAGATAGTGATCGCGCTGGACAATCGCTCCAAATCCATTGGCTCCTGCCCCGATGAGCCATTCAATTTGCCGCGTGTCGCGGAAAATGTCTGTGCCATCCGCCGCTTTCTGATACTCGCTCTGATACAGATTTCCATCTTGAGAAAAGATATCGAAATGCCGGTCCATCCTTTCACTAAAGGAGTGCGCGGGTACGGAGATGCTCTGCAAAAAAGCTGGCGTAAGTTTGGACGGCGAGACGTGCATCATGGATTGACCCATGCCGCTTTGCATGTAATGGCGATAGATGTCCTGATGACACGGAGCGCAACTCTTCGAGCCGACGTAGCCATCCCGGCTCACATCGCGAGCCGGGTCCTGTATTTGCCCGGCATGGCTCGGCACGGCTAACGGCAAGGATAGACATGCCGCGAAGAGGGCCCTGACGATTGCCATTCGAGATGTCTGGAGCGGGCCGAGATCTGAAACATTTTTCACGTCCATGTATTTGCTTTGAGGCCTTTTCATTGGCGCGCTGGTGAAGGGGTTACCTGAATAGAAAAAAGCCAGTTCACGTCCGTATGCAACGGTCTGGATCTGCTCCTGTGACCTCATACGTTATCGTGCCGGGCATATTTGCGCCAAGTACCCAGATGTAGCAGGAAGGGAACTTGGTTAATACTGCTGACCGATTGGCTTCCACGTATCGACGTGTCAAGTCGAAGTTTATTTAGACGCTCAAACTATATAGCGTTTAGGCGCTCGCTCACTTTGAGCAATCCTTCGTATTTGGATATTTACAGCGATTAAGCGATTTTTATTGACATTCGTGAGGGCAGGTGTTTAGTGTCTTCTTCGAAATTTAAGCGCTTATATTGATTCCCCGAATTAAAGGGAAACATGGCTGAACGAGCGCTTGGCAGGGGGGGATCATTTGACTCATAAAAAAAACATTCTATTTATAAAAAATTGCTTTGACAGTCATTCTTGCGATTGAGTACAAAGTCAAACTGACTCGGTATCCCGGTGCATAAGAAGCCGTAGCAACCATGGGCAGTCGAAAAGTGGTCCGAATCGCGTCATTGATGTTTTTTCAGGAGGAAAGTTATGCGAGCTCGTGCGGGGCTTCAGTATTTATCCACGATACTGTCGCTGGTATATGTCGCCGTCGGTATGTCATGCCTATCCAGCATAGGCTTCGCACAACTTTCAACCGCATCCTTGAGCGGCTCGGCTCGTGACTCTAGTGGAGCTGTCATCACGAACGCGACCATTTCTCTACGGAACATGGATACGACGGTCGAACGTGTATCGGTGACGAACTCTGCCGGTGAGTATGTTTTTCTGAACATCACCCCTGGCAGGTACGCTCTTGAAGCGAAAGCCACAGGGTTCAGCGCCCAGCAGATTCCCGATTTCCTTCTCACTGTCGGCCAGACAGCAACGATGAACTTTACGCTGGGAGTAGGCACTGAAACTCAGGTCGTTACGGTGGAGGCGGGCGCGCAGCAGCTCGATCTTCGAGGCGCGGACCTGGGCGCAGTCATTTCCACCAAGCAGGTAAACGAAATACCGCTCAACGGGCGCAACTTCACCCAGCTTCTCCAATTGACTCCAGGTGTTGCTCCCATCATGACCGGACAAGCCGCTGGCATGCAGAACAGCGGTGGCTTTGGCGCTCCTGTCACCATTGGTGCGGACTATAGCTTTCCTGCGGTCAACGGGCAGACGAATCGCAGCAACATGTACCTGATGGATGGATTGAATAACTACGGCACCATTGAAAGCACGTATGCCGTTCCTCCCATCATTGATGCGGTGCAGGAATTCAAGGTCGTTTCTCATACGGACAGCCCTGAATTCGGTTCCGTCCTGGGCGGAGTAGTAAACGTTGTAACCAAGAGCGGCACAAACGATTTTCACGGCGGCGCATGGGATTATGTGCGCAACACGGTCTTCGATGCGCGCAACTATTTCCTCGCGGCTGATCAACCCAAGCCTGCCTATCATGAGAATCAGTTCGGCGGGTCCGTAGGCGGTCCGGTATGGATTCCGAAGCTCTATAACGGCAGAAATAAAACCTTCTTCTTTGGCGCATACCAGGGTTTCCGCTATTCAAGAGTGCAGGACACCAACCTGCTGGTTCCAACCGCGGCCCAACTTGCCGGTGATCTAAGCGGCCCGAACTCCCATCCCATCTTCGATCCCGCGACCACTCGGCCTGATCCCGCCAACCCGGGAAGCTATATCCGCGACCCGTTTCCGAACAACATAATTCCGGCGGACCGAATTGTCCCGAGCATGGTTGCGTACGCCAAATTCGTATTTCCTGAAGCTGGTCCTTTCTTCAATGGAACCTCATTTAACGCGGTGGATCCCACACCTCTCATACAGAACCAGAATGAGTTTGATGTTCGCGTCGATCAAAACTTCGGATCAAAAGACTCCGCGTGGTTCCGCTACAGTTTCATCAATAGCCAGGTAACCACCTCTGGAGGACTACCAACCTTACACCAGATACACCCGATCCAGGCGCGTGACTGGGGCGGCAGCTACGTGCATATTTTCAATCCCAGCCTGATCGTGCAGGGACAATACGCGCGGATTACGGTCCTGGACAACAATGCAACACGCTTCATAACACCCACCGGCGATATCTACAGCACAATTGGTTTCAGCAACGACTTTGCCAGTGGTTTCGCAGGCGCGAATGGCGGCGCTCTGATCCCAGGTCCTGGAATCAACGGCTACTCCAACGGTGGTGAGAGCATCTCGAATACGCCCAAAGCAACCGATGTCCACGAGTTTCGTGGTACGGTAACGAAAATTATTGGAAACCACGAACTGAAATTCGGTGGCGGCTACACGTCCAATAATTTCGAGAGCCCACTTTCGCAGGTTGGATTGAACTTTGATCCAATCAGCACAGCAAACCCTGAGCAGCCGGGAACGGGCGATGGTTTGGCCTCTTTCCTTTTAAATGTTCCGCACCAGGCGAATCGCCGAAATGTGAATGAGACAACACGGCCCGGCGGCGTCATGAGCTTCTTCGCGCAGGACTCATGGAAAGCCACGCCAAAACTGTCGCTCAACTTTGGATTGCGGTACGACTATACCTTCATTCCGCCGTATGGAACCGACGCCACCATTGGCGAGCAGGGCGGCATTGAAACCGGCGATATGGATTTCTCCAACGGAACTTACGTTCTGCAGAAGGTGCCGCCTCCGTGCAGTGTTCGCGGTCATGCACCGTGCATCCCCGGCGATGGCACTCTGCCTGAGCATGTAGTGGTTGACCCTCGGGGTAAGATTGCACACAATGTCGGTACCAACTTCGGTCCGCGCTTTGGCTTCGCTTATGCCGTCGATGACAAAACAGTGGTACGCGGAGCCTTTGGCATCGTGTTCGATAACTGGGCCGCAGTCACGCAGATGGCGCAGAACATTGAAGGTGCCTGGCCGGACATCGGACAGCAGATTCAGACTCACCTGAACGAGCCCACCACAGCGTCACCAACGCCTACCGTGCAGGCGCAGAATCCTCTGGTAGCGAGCGGCAGTGGCCTCTTTCCTCCGGCGACGCCGTTCACAAACAACACGTGGTTCTATGACCCGCACATCAAGAACCCCTATTCTGAGCAGTGGAACATTGGTGTGCAGCGTCAGCTGAACTCTTCAACGGCGCTGACCGTCAACTATGTCGGTTCAGGCTCACACCGGACAAACGTAGGAGGCTATTACAACACAGCTCTTACGCCGGGTCCTGGCGACTATCAGTCGCGCTCTCTCTATACTTACAGCATTCCAACCTATTACGACCGCAGCGTCGGCTTTGCCAATTACAACGCTCTTCAGGTTGAATTTGACAGGCGATATACGAGTGGCTTCTCTTACGGAGTTTCGTATACCTACTCAAAGGCGATGACAGAAGACGACGGCTGGTTTGGCGTTGAAGGGTCGCTGCCCCAGAATCCCTACAATCCATCTGCCTCGCGCTCGCGGGCAGGGTTTGATTTGATGCATGTACTTTCGATCAACTCTCTCTACGAGATTCCGGTAGGAAAGGGCAAGAGATTTTCAACCGGCAATAGCGTCGTCGATTACATAGTGGGTAACTGGCAGATTAACGGCCTACTGACGGGCCGCTCAGGACAACCCTTCTCGCCGGTCATTGGTTCAGACATAGCCAACATCGGAAGCAACTTCGTCTACCTTAACCAGGTAGGGAACCCGCACTTATCGAACAGGTCTGCAGCAGAATGGTTCAACACCGCTGCGTATCAGTCTCCGGCACCCTTTACGTTTGGCAACGCGGGACGTAATTCTCTCCGGGCTCAACCTTATTGGGATCTTACTCCCTCTGTGATTCGCAAGTTTCCCATATGGGAAAACGTACTATTCGAATTTCGCGCCGAAGCATTCAATGCTCTCAACCATACCGTCTTCAGTCCACCCGGTGGAGATTTGAATAATCCGCAGACCTTCGGTGTGGTAACTAGCACCGCGAACTACGCCCGCGAGCTACAACTTAGCGGCAAGATAGTCTTCTAATAACAAGCAGCTCATATTCACTACTATGCTTAGCGCCGCCGGTGGAATCAACTGGCGGCGCTAAGCGATGGTGCACTTAACCGTTGGAGGGGTGGAGTACGCGGAAGCTGTTGCCGCCGTTCGACCACACAAGGACCAGAGCATCCTGTCCATCCGCGACACCCTTGAGTGCCTGGGCTGCGTCCGATGCCGATGAGACCGGATTCCGGTTGACAGACACGATCACGTCTCCAGGCTGGAGCTGAGCGTTGTCCGCAGGGCTTCCGGAGCGCACATCCTGAATGACAGCGCCGTTTACGTTCGCCGGCAGCTGAATCTGGTTGCGTACATCCGGGGTGACGTTGGCAAGGCTCATTCCCCAGCGGCCTTTGCCGGGACCATTCTGCGCTACTTCGTGATCTGCCTTTGGCTCCAGAGGCTCCAGAGTTACAGGAACATTGAGTGTTTTGCCGTCGCGGGCGATTTCAAGATGAATGGTATCGCCAGCCTGTTTCTGCGAGACTTCCATCTGAAGCTCTCCGGCATCGCTCACCTCTTTGCCGTTGAGCCCAGTGATGACGTCGCCTGTCTTCACGCCAGCTTTGCCGCCGGGAGAATCCGGGCTTACGTCGGATACGACTGCTCCGACCGCTTTGTTCATCTGGAAAAATTTGGCGTTATCCGGCGTTACATCGGCGATGGTGACGCCCATGACTCCATGACGTACTTTACCGTCGCGGATCAAGGTCTCCGTCGTGTGTTGAACGATTGCTTCTGGGATCGCAAATCCCATTCCAGCAAACGATCCCGTCGGCGAAATAATGAACGTGTTAATTCCGATCAGCTCTCCTCGAGCATTGACGAGCGCGCCGCCGGAATTGCCTTGATTGATCGCCGCATCGGTCTGGATGAACTGGCCGGGCTTGTGGCGATCGCTGCCCGAAGGGTTGGGCCGGTTGAGGGCGCTGATAATGCCGCGCGTAACGGTGAAGCGGAAACCGAGCGGGTTGCCGAAGGCGAGCACCATCTGCCCCGGGTGCAGCTGGGAAGAATTACCCCAGGGGACGCTGGGCAGATTTTTACCGTCGATCTTGATGACGGCGAGATCGGTGAGGGGATCGGCGCCGATGAGCTTCGCGGGATACACTTCGCGGTTGCTCATGGTGACGCGGATATCGATAGCGCCATCGATGACGTGGTTGTTGGTCACGATATAGCCGTCGGGCGAGATGATCACGCCGCTTCCGAGACCGTGCTCAATGGAAGGGCCTTGCTGCTGCTGGCCACGGAACTGTCCGAAGGGCGAGCCGGGGCCAAAGAGAGGCGGTCCCTGCTGCTGGCCATCCTGATCGTCGTCGCTGATCTGTTGCGGTGCATTGACTTTCGAGGTGACGGTGACGTTGACCACAGCCGGAGTGACGCGGGCGGCCAGCGTTTCCATGGCCTGATCGAGCGACAGCAGCGCTCCCACGCTGTTGTCAGCGAGCGGCGCGGCTGCCGGTGCTGGTGATGGAGCGGCCAGGACAGCCGACCCGGGTTGCATGATTTTGTAAGC
>JAATFH010000365.1 GCA_015655315.1 Terriglobales bacterium | reverse complement strand
CGTCACAGCCTGCCGAACAGCCGGCAGCCGCTGGTCGTGCAGGCGGCCGTGGGAATGCCAGGAGCGGTCCGGGCCGAAGCGACGCTGAGCTTTCTCGGACTCGGCGTTCCGCCACCTGCGGCAAGCTGGGGGTCCATGCTGAACGACGCGCGTTCGCACCTCTTCGACTCGCCGCATCTGGTCTTCTTCCCGGCGATGGCGGTGATGCTTTGTGTATTGTCCTTTAATTTCTTCGGCGATGCGCTGCGGGACTATCTCGATCCGCTAACGAGAGTCGACGCGGGGTTGTAGCATGACGTATAGGGGGTGCGACATGGAACGCAGAGAGTTTATTAAATCCGCAGCGCTGGCCGGTGTCGGCGCAATTGCAACCAAAGGTGTGGAAGCCGAAGCACAGAAGACTGCCGCGCACACTGTTGTAGCGCGCCCCGTATCTCCGGATATGCCCTACCGCGAGCTGGGCAAAACAGGCGAGAAGGTCTCCCTGATCGGCATGGGCGGTGCGCACATCGGCTACGCTCCGGATGAAGAGGCCAGCGTCGCTCTGATGCGGACGGCGATCGATCGCGGCATCACCTTCTTCGATAACTCATGGGACTATAACGGTGGCAAGAGCGAAGAGCGCATGGGCCGCGCGCTGCGCGATGGCTACCGGCAGAAGGTCTTTCTGATGACCAAGACCAACAGCCACAGCGTGAAGGGATTCAACACACAGCTTGAGGAGTCGCTGCATCGGCTGCAGGTGGACATGATCGACCTGGTGCAGTTCCACGAGGTCATCCGCATGGACGACCCCGAGCGCATTTTCGCCGCGGGCGGCACGCTGGAATATCTGGAAAAAGCAAAGAAGGAAGGCAAAGTCCGCTTCATCGGATTCACCGGCCACAAAAGCCCCGAGATTCATCTGCACATGATCGAGACAGCAACGAAGCACAACTATACCTTCGACACCGTGCAGATGCCGCTCAACGCCATGGATGCGCACTTCGACAGCTTCGGCGCGAAAGTCGTGCCGGTCGCGAAGAAACTGAATATGGGCATCCTGGGCATGAAGCCGATGGGCGACGGCGTCATCCTCAAGAGCAACACTGTCACGCCCGTCGAATGCCTGCGCTACGCCATGCACCTGCCCGTCAGCGTCGTCATCACCGGATGCGATTCGATGCAGATTCTCCAGCAGGCGCTCGATACGGCGAAGAATTTCCATGGCCTCGACACCGCCGAAGTAAGCGCCATACTGAAGAAGACAGAGACCGTCGCGCAGAACGGCCAGTTCGAGCTCTACAAGACGAGTCACAACTTCGACGGCACATTCAAGAATCCGCAATGGCTGGGTTGACGATGGAGCTAGAGAGTAAAAAGCAGCGCCTGGAAACGAAACTCCGCGAGCTGGGCAGCGTCATCGTCGCCTACTCCGGCGGCGTCGATTCCGCCTATCTTGCCTATGCTGCGCACCAGGTCCTCGGCGAGCAGATGGTCGCCATCATCGCCGATTCCGCCAGCCTGCCGCGCAGCCACTACCGCGAAGCCGTCGAGTTCGCCCAGTTGCAGTCGATCCCACTGCGCACTGTCGAAACAAATGAGCTCGAACACGAAGAGTACGCCGTCAACAAAGCCGACCGCTGCTTTCACTGCAAGGACGAGCTCTTCACTGTTCTCGAAAAAGAACGGCTGCGCCTCGGCTTCACCGCCGTTGCCTATGGCCTCAACGTAGATGACAAAAAAGACTTCCGCCCCGGTCAGCGCGCAGCGTCGGAACACGCAGTCGCCGCTCCGCTCGCCGACGCAGGCTTGACCAAAAGCGATATCCGCGCGCTCGCCCAGGCCGCGAATCTACAGGTATGGGACAAGCCAGCCTCTGCATGCCTATCGTCGCGCATCGAGTATGGCCGCCGCGTGACTCCCGAAGCCCTGCGCCAGGTAGAAGACGCAGAAGAAGCCCTGCGCGTTTTAGGTCTGCGTAACTTCCGCGTGCGTCATCACGGCAACATCGCGCGCATCGAAATTTCTGAGAACGAGTTGGCGTCGGCGCTCCAGCCGGAAACCTTCCGGCAGATGGGCAAGGCCGTGCGCGCCGCCGGCTTCCACTATGTCGCAGTGGACTGCGACGGCTACCGCTCCGGCTCAATGAACGAAATATTGCCCGTCGAGATGCTGGCGAAAGCGACAGGAAAATAGGAATGCGAATCGGTTACCTCGAATGTTTCGCCGGTATCAGCGGAGACATGCTGCTCGGCGCGCTGGTAGATGCCGGCGTCTCGCGCTCGCTGTTGGAAGAGACAGTTCGTGCCTTGAACATCGGCGCGGTACTTCGCTTTTCCTCAGTGGACAGAAGCGGAATCAGCGCGACGAAAGTTGATGTGCTTGACGCAGCCAGCGGTGAGCTCGCCGAAAAAAAACACGCGCAAGACCATGACCACAGCCATGATCACGACCACAAGCATCATCACCATGACCACGATCACGAGCATGAACACGCGCACCCGCATGTGCACGGACGCAGCTGGAAACAGATTCGCGAGCTGATCGCTCAGTCGCAGCTTGCTCCCGACGTGGTGGCCCTGGCGCAGCGCGCCTTCGAGCTCCTCGCGCACGCTGAGGCCAAAATTCACAATGTTCAGGTAGAGACGGTGCATTTTCATGAGGTCGGCGCCGTCGATACGATTACCGATATTGTCTGCGGCGCAGCCGGGCTCTGTTCCCTGGGTTTCGATACGTGGTATGCCTCTGCCGTAAACGTCGGTAGTGGCTTTGTTCAATGTGCCCACGGATTGTTTCCGGTGCCCGCGCCCGCGACTGCGGAACTGCTGACGGGCATCCCGACATATGCAGCCGGAGTACAGAAGGAACTCACCACCCCAACCGGAGCGGCTCTGCTCAAAGCGCTCGGCTGCATCTTTGCTGACATTCCGGTGATCACAACAGAAGTCATTGGCTACGGTGCCGGCACGCGCAACCCGAAAGATTTTCCAAACGTTCTACGCCTGAGTATCGGTGAAGTTGTCGGCGCGAAGAAGATCGCTGGCGAGCGCGTCGCCGTCCTTGCCTGCGCCGTGGATGATGCAACGCCGCAGTTGCTGGCGCACGTGATGGAGCGTGTTTTGGAAGAAGGCGCGCTTGACGCAATGTGCACGCCCGCGGTGATGAAGAAAAGCCGCATGGGCACGTTGCTCACTGTGTTGTGTCGCCCCGAGCGCCGCGAAGCCCTCGAAGAGCTGCTGCTGCGCGAGACAACCACGCTCGGCATTCGCGTGCACGAAGAGGACCGTGTTGTCCTGCAGCGCCGCTTCGTCGAAGTAGAGACGGCATACGGCAGCATTCGCATCAAAATTGGATCGCGCCAGGGCGAAGACCTCAACTGGATGCCGGAATACGAAGACTGTGCGCGTGCTGCGCGTGAGCAAGGCGTTCCGCTCAAGCAGGTCACACAGGCTGCGCTCCAGGCTATCGCCGAGAAAAAGGTGGAAGCATGACGCGCGATGCAATTCTCGCTCTATTGCAGCAGATCGAGAGCGGCAACGTATCTTCTGCAGATGCGCTCGAACGCCTCTCGCATCTTCCCTTCGAAGATGCGGGCTTTGCGAAGATCGATCATCACCGCTCCCTGCGTCTGGGGCTGCCCGAGGTGATCTACGCAGCTGGAAAAACTCCCGAGCAGGTAGCAGAAATCTTCGCGCGCATGGCGATGGCGGGTGGCGACGTAATCGCCACGCGCGCCAGCGTAGCCGCATGGGATGCCGTCAAACAGATGGTGCCCGATGCGGAATACCACACCGAGGCCCGTATCGTCGGCCTGCGTCAGACAGGTGCGCCGCCGAACACAGGCCCGGTTGCCGTTTTGTGCGCCGGTACCAGCGATATCCCTGTTGCCGAAGAGGCTGCGGTTACCGCTGAATATCTCGGCGTCAGAGTCGAGCGCGTTTACGATGTCGGAGTTGCCGGACTGCACCGCCTGCTCGCGCATAGTGAAACGCTGAAAGCGGCTCGTGCCGTGGTTGTCTGTGCGGGCATGGAAGGAGCGCTGCCAAGCGTCGTTGGCGGTCTTGTCGCGGCTCCGGTGATCGCCGTGCCCACGAGCGTAGGCTATGGCGCTGCCTTCGGCGGCCTCACTGCGCTTTTAGGCATGCTCAACTCCTGTGCCCCGAATGTATCCGTAGTCAACATCGACAATGGTTTCGGCGCAGCCTACGTCGCAGCGATGATGCTGCGCTCGATGACACGCGAAGCCACCGCACGCAGCAACAACCAGCTGCAAGCCTCCGAGAGCCACTAATTAAAGGCCTACACGGCTGGAAAAGCGGGTGCCCCATCCTGAGCAGAGCGGAGGGTGGGAAGGGTGCTACTGCTGAAACACAATCCGAGCATCACGTTCCGGATCGTTCCACACGGATTCCACATCCCGCAGCGGAACGCTCTTCAAACTAACCTGAAACGGACTCGCCGCCACGACCTCGAAGAACTCGCGCACGGCTTGCAGAATTTCATCCATGGAGGCGCTGCCGAAGCCGCTTCCCAGCAACTCAAGCCCCGAACTGCGCAACGTCGCCGCAGGCAGCGTAATCGTTGGCGCTGCACTATTGCCAACCTGTACAAACCGGATGCGCGCCGAGGCAAGCTTCCGCCCCTTTTGCGCGATGGCCGCAAGCACAGCCTCCGCCGGAGCGCCCCACAGGTAATCGAGCACGACATCGACACCTTCTGCGAGCTCCGCACGGAACGCCGACACCAGCGCATCGTGCTCTTGCGTGAGAGAAATGACCGTATCCGCTCCCAACGCTTTCAACTCCTCCAGCGCCTGCGGATTACGCCCGGCAGCGATGACACGCCGTGCGCCCAGCCTCTTTGCGATCTGCACGGACAGTTTTCCGGCAATACCTGTCGCGCCCAGGATCAGCACGCTCTCACCAGCTGCAAACTTTGCGCGCGCCTTCAGCGCCGCCCACGACGACATGCCGGGATTCGCAATCCCAGCAGCAGTCACCTCGTCCAATCCCTCGGGCAACGGCATGCAGATCCACTTTGCCGTGATCGCTTTCTCGGCGAAGGTTCCATAAGGAGGCCGGGTTGTGCCGAAATAAACGCGCGTGCCGTCTTCGAGCCGTCCCGTTCCATCGACGCCGGGAATGAAGGGCAGCTCGCCCGTGCTGCCGTAATGTGTCCCGTTCGCCAACGCCCGCACGATCGGGTGTAGACCGGCGGCGGTGACATTCACCACCAACTCGCCGTCGCCCGCCACGGGGTCGGCGAAAGAGGTATAACGCGGCGGAGCATCGAAAGCATGGACGACGGCTGCATTCATCAGATTTCTCCTGGAACCCGGCGCTCTCTGAAAGGGTTATAAGTGACGCAAATTGGCGTGCCATTTCGCCGAATTGCTACCCTGAATATATAGGCAAAACTTGCATTTCAGGGTAACGTGAGTGCCCTAGATTCGCGAGCTAACGTGGGCCGAAATCGTTGACCGGAGGCGGGGGTAACAGCCCAGCTGTATCGCGTGTGACCTCAGCCGCAATTTTGCGAAGCTCCGGCAACACGTCGCCCAGCGCAGCAGCTTCCGCTCCGCGCTTGCCCAGGGCAAAGTAAAGCCGCTTGTAGTGCTCAAAAATGCGGTTATACGTCGCATTTGCGGTGGGATTTGGCGCAAATGTCCTGTAGCTGAGGCACATTTTGGCCTGTGCCTCTTCGACGGACGAGAAGGCCTTAGCCGCCAGCAACGCGAAGATGCCGGAGCCGAGACTCGTTGGAATCCCAGAGGGAACCAGTACCGGCTTGCCGAGCACGTCGGCGTAAACCTGATTGAGCATCTGATTGTTCTGCGGGATGCCTCCGGCGTTGATGACGCGGTCTACGGGGACGCCGTATTCGGCCATGCGCTCAAGGATGATGCGGGTGTGGAAGGCGGTGCCTTCGATGGCGGCGAAAAGCTCGTCCTGCGCGGTGTGGATGAGGTTCCAGCCCAGCGTCACGCCACCTAATTCCGAGTTGACCAGCACGGTGCGGTCGCCGTTGTCCCAGCTGAGGCGCAGGAGGCCGGTTTGTCCGGCTCGGTAGGTTTCGAGGCCCTTGGATAGTTCCGATACTTTGGTTCCGGCGCGGCGGGCGATGGCTTCGAAGATGTCTCCGGTTGCGGAGAGTCCGGCTTCGACGCCGGTGTAGTGCGGATGTACGCTGCCGGGAACGACGCCGCAGACTCCGGGGACGAGGTTGGCCTTCTTCTGCATGGCGATGATGCAGGTGGAGGTGCCGACGACGTTGACTACATCGCCCTCGCGGCAGCCCGCGCCGATGGCGTCCCAGTGTGCGTCGAAAGCGCCGACAGGGATGGGAATTCCGGTGCGCAGGCCCATCGCTTCGGCCCATTTGGGCGAGAGATGACCGGCGAGTTTGTCGGAGGTTTCGTAGCTGCCTGCGAGTTTTTCGCGGATGCCTTCGAAGAGCGGGTCTAACTTTGACAGGAAGGACTGTGGTGGGAGGCCGTCCCACTTTGGGTTCCACATCCACTTATGGCCCATGGCGCAGACGCTGCGTTTCGCCTGTTTCGCGTCGGTGATGCCGCAGAGGGTTGCGGCGACCATGTCGCAGTGTTCGAAGGCGGTGACGAAGCGGTCGCGTTTATCTGGGTTGTGGCGCAGCCAGTGGAGGAGCTTGGCGAATCCCCACTCGTGGGAGTAGACGCCGCCGCACCACTCGATGGCTTCAAGATGCTCGCGGTGCGCCAGCTCCGTGATTTGCTGTGCTTCTTCCTTGGCGCGGTGGTCGCACCATAGGTAGTAGTCGTCGGGCGGCTGGAGGTTTTCGCCGACGGGGATGACGCTGGAACCGGTAGTGTCAAGGGCTATAGCTTCGATTCGGTTGGCGTCGATGGCTGCGTCTTTGATGGCCTGGCGTGTGGCTTTGACGAGGGCGTCCATCTGGTCCTGGTGGGATTGCGTGGCGTAGTCGGGGTCTTCGCGCTTGCGGTGGAGCGGGTATTCGGCAACGGCGGTGGCGAGGCGGCCTCGTTCGCTGTCGAGGAGGGTGACGCGCACGCTGAGGGTTCCGAAATCTACGCCTGCTACCGTGGACATTGTTACCTCAGGGGCTGAAGCCCGCGCCTACCTCTTCAAGATAATGCGATCGATCGTGCCTTCCCACCCTTTGCTTTGCAAAGGATGGGGCACCCTTGGTTGTGGCTCAATCAACAAAAAGCAGGTCCTTCACTGCGCTCAGGATGACAACAAAAGCTTAGGATGACAACAAAGCCTAGGACGCAGCGAGAACATCAGGCGTTTGGGTCTTCGTGGTAGTGCATATCCCAGCCTAAATAGCGCGTCGATGCTTCGTAGATGGGGCTGGCGACGTTTGAGAAGTTGGCGGCGACGTGATGTTCGAATCCGCGTTCGCAAATGAAGCGCAAAAGCTTCTGCATCTTCGGAATTCTTACTACGCCTGCGCCGCCGAAGGTTTCTAGCGGATCGCTGGTGAATTCGCCTTCACCGACATATCCACGGATTTTGCCGTGGAAGTCGTCGGTGGAGAAGCGAAGGTAGCTCATGGCTCCCGCTTTTACTCTTCCGACACAGGTGCCGAAGGTGTTTTCTTTGCCGACGGTTCCGGCGATGATCTCCTGGAAGTCCATGACGACATCGGCGAAGAAGTGCTTGGGCAGGTTGGAGCAGTGGAAGCAGACGGCCTTGTCCGGGTCTTCGCCGTAGTTGTTATTCCAGTCGAGCAGTGCGCTTGGCGTTTCCGAGGCGAGTGCGAGGCCGTACATGCTGAGCACACCAACGACATCGACTTCACAGGCGCTGGAGAAGAGGTTCTCGCTCATCATGCTCATGATGGTGCAGGGGACGACGCCGAAGTATTCCTCGAGCGAGGTCCAGCACTGGATGGCGCTGATGGTGCAATAGGTTTCTTTCATCCAGCCATCGATGACCGCGCCTAGCTTGGCCATCTTCATGAGAGCCGCTTCAGGAATGCCGCTGGTGGGGACGTACGACTTGATGGCGGCGAGCTTCGACTGGGCTGCATCGTCGGTGTCCTTCAGGCGATTGATGCGGCCGAGGACTTCGGAGAGGTCGAGCGTTTCGACGGAGATGCCGTTGAGTTCGAGAAGCTTCTCGCTGTAGCGGACGGTGTTGAAGGCCGCAGGGCGCGCGCCGATGGCTCCAATGCGGAGGTTGCGGAAGCCGTTGACGATGCGGCAGACAGCGGCGAACCAGGCGAGGTCTTTCTTAAAGGCATCAGAGCTGGGCGAGACGGTGTGCAGCGCGGTGATCGAGTAAGGAATGCCATACTGCATGAGGTTGTTGCATGCGGACATCTTGCCGCAGAAGCTGTCGCGGCGATTGGCGATCTTCATGATGTCGGCGCGGTCGGGCGTCGCCTGCACGAGGACGGGAACTTTGAGAGTCGAGAGACGGATGGCGTCGACGATGGCGCGCTCTTCGCCGAAATTGGGCAGCGTGACGATGATGCCGTCGATCTCTTCGCGATGCTGCTTGAAGAGTTCGGCGCAGTGGCGGGCGTCGTCGGGTGTCTGGACGGCACCATGCTGCGTTTGTTCCGGCGACAGCACGATGCTCTTGTATCCGGCGGCATCCAGTACCTTGATCATTTCTTCGCGGCCTTCTTTGGCGAGGTGGTGCGGGAAGAAACCGCGGCTGCCGACAATGACTGCAAATGTGAGTTGCTTTTTCATCTTGTTCCTTTTGTGTTCCTTCAGCGTTGATTCAGTCAATCTCTTACGATCTCGAAACTAGCCGGTCAGTGATCTGTGGTCTCCCACCCTTTGCTTCGCAAAGGATGGGGCACCCGGCACCCGGTTTGTGTTCCTTCTAAAAACTATCTTCTGACTCTGGGCCAGAAGCGGATGGTATAGATCAGTCCGGCGATGGCCATCAGGCCGCCCCACCAAATAGACGGGTGCAGGTTGAACAGGACGGGCGGATGCGCGGGAGGATGGGCCAGTTCCCAGAAGCCTTCCGCAGTGATGATAACGCCGTAGATGAGGAAGAGGACGCCAGCGAAGAACCAGATCGACATTTGTTCGCGCATGTTGCTCTCCTACCAGAAGATGATGTTGAGGATGACGAAGCCGACGGCGATGACTCCTGCCCAGACGATGGGTTTCTGATACCAGTGATCGTCGTGTTCTTCGGGGATTTTCGATGCGCCGTAGACAAGGCCTTCGAGCTCTGCCTCCGGCTTCGGTTTGGTCATGAGGCTGACGACGACGGTGACGATGACGCAGGCGAGCCAGGACCAGAGAGCGCGGAACATGTCTTCTGCCATGGTTTTGGCGTCGGGCGAAAGGGCGACGTAGCGCAGTGCCGAGGGATCGTGGTGTACCCATGCCCACAGCCCCACGGCGGTGAGGGTTCCGGTGAGCAAACCCCAGAATCCAGCGGCCTTGGTGGCGCGTTTCCAGAGCATACCGATGATGACGGTGCCGAAGAGCGGCGCAATGAAGAAGCTGAAGAGCGCCTGCACGTAATCCATGATGCT
>JAATFH010000041.1 GCA_015655315.1 Terriglobales bacterium | reverse complement strand
AGCTTTCTGCCTACTGGCGCCGTTTCCGCACTGGCCTATGCACAGACGCTGAATTCGCAGCCGGTGAGCCTCTTCGGCCTGACTGTCTCGGCGGCGGAGTTGCCCGCGATGGCGAGCGCGCTGGGCACGCACGAGGAGATTGCTGCAACGCTGCACCAGCGTCTGGCGGCGGGACTGCAGAATATCGCCTATTTTGTAATTCCCTCTGCGGTCGCGTTTGTCATCCTCGGCGATGTCGTCGTGGCAACAATTTACCGCTCAGGACATTTCGGCGGAGACGACGTGACATTCGTCTGGAGAGTGCTGGCTGGCTCGGGCGTCGGGCTGCTGGCTTCGACCTCGGGTCGTCTCTATTCTTCAGCCTTTTATGCGCTGCGGGATACGAGAACCCCGTTGAACTTCGCGTTGATTCGGGTAGCGTTGACGCTGGCGCTGGGGTACTTCTTCGCGCTGCCCCTGCCTCGTTTACTCGGGATCGATCCTCGCTGGGGCGTGCCCGGTCTTACGCTTTCCGCCGGGATGGCCGGGTGGGTGGAGTTCATATTGCTGCGTCGCGCGTTGCACGCCCGGATCGGGGCAGTGATTTCATTGGCTTCGCGGACCGCACGGCTTTGGCTAGCTGCGATTGTCGCGGCTGTGATTGGATATGGGCTTAAGACTGTCTTTCCAATCAGGAAACCCCTGGTGCTTGGCCCCTGTGTGCTCCTGGTCTATGGAGCCTGTTATCTCGGCCTCGCGGCGTTAATGGGGATTGCCGCTCCGGGGACACTGCGGCGGCTGTTCCGGCGCTGACGGATAGGTGCGGATTGGATCAAGCAGGAAATGCACCTTAGGCAAGGATTGGGGTTCCCACCCTTCGCTTCGCGAAGGATGGGAACCCCTTTTCGTGCGGCTGCGGAGAAAACCTACGCCTGCTCCGTTACGGACCATTGGAAACAAATGCCGAAGCCGTCGGGGTCTTTCAGGTACAGCTGCTTCATGCCGTAGGGAGCGACCTTTGGCGGTTTCGCGGCAACGCCTCTCGATACCAGATAGGCGTATGCCGCGTCCACGTCCGGGCAGCCGAAATACAAACAGGTATCATGCGCGGCGATACGTCTCGGGTCCGGAGCCGCCGGCCTGTCATCATCGTCGTACGCGGTGTTGAGCATCAGATCGGTGCCATTGAGTTTGAGCCACACCCAGCCGCAGTCAGGCACGGGAGCCGAGGAACTGTGAACTTCAAAGCCGAGCACATCGCAATAAAATGCGAGCGATGCAGGCATATCGAAAACCTGAATGAGTGGGGTCATGCCTTGGACATCGATGGCCACCGGCGTTCTCCTCGTTTACGAGATGGCGTCCATCGTACCCGATTTTCCGGCAGAAAATGTGAATGCCGTTTCGGGCAGCGATGCGCTCAGATCGATTGCGCTACCCGCAGAGTGGATGGCTGTTAATTTTTCTTGTTCGCGTTGCTTGTAAATTTGCGCAGGATAAACTCCTGCGCCAGGGTGTTGGCTATACGGCCCGCGGTAGCGATCGCCGCACCGCCAAAGACTAAACCTACCCCGCGATCCGAATCCGGATAGTAGAGGTTCGAGAGCGCGCCCGAGGCAAGATCACCGCCGATGCTTGAAATGTTGAACTGCCACTGGCCGTTATCTCCCTTGCAGATAAACGGGGCTGAAATCGCATGCCACAGGCGCGACTTGGTGGTTCCTGTGCCCTGGTAAAAGTAGCGGGGGTCCTGGTGCAGAAGAGAAGGCAGAATAGCGCCTCCGATGAAAATATCGGTGAGGCTATCGGCATAGGCAGCTCCAAAGCGCTGGCCATAACCCTTTGCGCCCTGCTGATATGCCGGAGTGTCAGCCGCCTGATTTATCCCTGCGTAAACAGCTGTAGCGGCGATATTCACCGGGTCAAAGGAGGCTTTGAAGGCGAGACGGAACTTCAGCTTCGGCGTAAGCGCCACCGCGTTCGGGTCATAGACGGTGTAGAAGTTGGGAAAGATGCTCAGAACGCGTTGCGTCTCTTCGACCCTGACCTGTTGAAGAGCGAGCTCTTCGGGAAGGACGGCGGCCACAGTCGTCTCGACCACCAGCAGCTTGAGCTGAATGGCTTTCAAATCCAGCTGCTGACCCGCGGTAAGGACGATATCCGGTGAGGTCCAGTTATCAAAGCCCTTGGCGCTGACGGTGACGTGATACACAACCGCGGGGCGAAGAGAGTCGAAAACAAAAAATCCAGTTTCGTTGGTCGTGGCCGTGTGCCGGTCGCCGGAGGCTGGCCCGTCAATCGTTACAGTGGCCCCCTCAACCGCATTGTCAGTGACGTCCGTGATGGTTCCAATAATGCCACCCGTCTGCGGCTCGGGTGCGACGACCTGCTGGCTCCACGCGACAAGCGGCGAGACACAAAGAACTAGGCTCAAAATGAGTCGATGAAAAGGCATATTTATATCGGTATCTCTGTAACAGATGCGGTGGAAGCACTAAGGCTTCAAACCTGGGCGATTCTTAACAGAAGATTCGTATCGTGGAATTAAATTCGTATTACAGGATTGATAATGCCGGGGCTTTGTTCATCCCCCGAACATCGCGGTCGCCATGCGTCCTACGCGGTGACGTTCGGGCTCGATTGCCCGGCTACGGTGCGAATATCGTTCCAGACCAGCCAATGTGGGTTGAGAGTGACCGCACCATGGCGCTCGTAGAATTGCAGGCCTGTCAGGTTGGACGGATCGATATCGACGCAGATTTTAAATGCGTTCTGTTCGACAAACCATACGGCCAGGAGGCGCAGCAGTTCGGATGCGATGCCGCTCCTTCTGTGCTCGGGAGCAACGTGGATCCACTGTAGTTCGCCGTCGCATCCATAGCGGCGGGTCAAATGCCCGGTGATGAAGCCGACCACAGCTTCTCCCTCACGGGCGACAAATCCGACGCGCGACGGTAGCGCATGCTGAGGATTGTGCTCGCCGTCGAAGTATTGGGTGATGCGGTCCGTCCAATACTCCTTGGTGCCACGCTTCAAAGCGCGGAGTTGCGCCATCCCAGGGATGTCAGATGGTTCAGCCTGCCGATAGAGAAGATGGGACATGAAAGTTGCTGCTGCGGATCGAAGGGCCACGTCACCTTTTGGGAACCACTCAAGTCTTCATGTTACCCCGAGATGCTCGCACGAACGAACTACCGAAAACCGGGAGCGGTAAATTTACCCTGACCGTCTCACAAAAAGATGATGCATCGGCCCTTTGCCCCGGCCTACCGGATAGGCAGCCTGGAGGGCTGCCGTGACATAGGCTTTCGCCTCGGCGGCTGCTTCTTCGGCCACCCTGCCCTCGATCAGACTGCAAAGCAGCGCCGAGGAAAACGCGCACCCCGTTCCATGGGTCGACTGCGTCTCGACCCGCTCGCCTTTGAGCCATAGAGACTTTCCATCGGGAGTCAGCAGAAAATCGTCCGGACGGTGGAGATGGCCGCCGGTTACCAGCACATGCAGCTTCGGATTTGCCCCCGCGTTTGCCAGCACCTGGAGTCTGGCGGCTGCCATGGGAATGACTTCTTTATCGGAGGTACCGATCCCGGTCAGCACCGCCAGCTCGTCGATGTTCGGCGTCACCCATCCAACGTGCGGCAGGAGCTCTAACCGAAGCCGGTCGACGCCTTCCGGATTGAGCAGTTCCTTGCCGGAGCTGGACCGGATGACCGGGTCGAGCACCACCCGTTGGGGGTCGATTCCAGCTTCGCTCAGAAATCGGGTTACTTCGCTAACCGCCTCCGCCGTTGCCAGCATCCCGATCTTTACTCCGGCGGGGAGCACGTCTTCGCGCAGGCAAGCGAGCGTTTCCCGGATTGTCTCCGCCGCAACCGGCTCCACGCGCCGCACCCCGAGCGTCGATTGCACCGTGAGCGCGGTAATGCAGGCCATTCCATAGAGATCGTGCGCGGCAAAGACCTTGATGTCGGCCGTAACTCCCGCGCCGGAAGACGGGTCGAAGCCCGCAATACTGAACGCAACGGGTTTCCTGGAGGGGGTAACCACTTTTCGCGTTTCCCCTTGCGCATGCTCTTTCATCGTGTTTTTATCTTAGCGGCAGATTTTGCCCTCGTCGTGGATGCCTGAATGCGCCAAATCTGTTACCACAGATGTTGCATTCTGGCAAGGATAAGTTGGATATAAATACTTACTTTCGTTTGACTTAGCTTCCCCGACTCCCTACAATTTCCATATGGAGGACTATGAACGCTATCGCAACCGATACGAACAGACGAATTCCCAAGCTCTCGACTTATGCCGGGGTTGTCCTCGCAGCCATGCTGGGCCTCTTCGGATTGAAGGCTGATGTAACGGTCTCCCCACAGAAGACACAACCACCGTCGCTTCCCGATCAGAAGAACCTCGGGAAAAAACTTAATGCCAAAGCCGACACCGACAAGAAGCGTCACTGGTACCAGATTGGCGCCGCTTCCTGGTATGGCGAAGAACTGCAGGGACAGCAGACGGCCAGCGGTGAAGATTACGATATGAATCAACTTACGTGCGCCCATCGCAGCCTCCCGCTTGGCTCGCTGATCCGCGTCACGAATCTGCGCAACCACAAGACAGTTGTGGTGCGTGTGAACGATCGCGGCCCCTTGCCGCAAAGCCGCGTTGTCGATCTGTCTTATGCTGCCGCGCGCTTCCTTGGTTTCAGTAGCAGAGGGACGGCGCCTGTGCGCCTGGACCTGGTCAATTCGAAGACGCAGCTGGCACAGTTGAGCTTTCCGCTGACTCCAGCAATGGCAAAGCCGTAAAATCGTCTTCGTATGACGCCCTCTGAACATGCACCTCAGGAGGCCCCTGCGCGCCATGACGCGCAGGGCGACTCCGCCGCAAAACCCGCCGACAAACTTATCGTCGCTCTCGATTTCCCCGATGCTCGCCGGGCGCTCGCCCTGGTAGACCGGCTGGAAGGCCGCTGCCGCTGGTTCAAGGTGGGGCTGGAGCTCTATCTGGCGGCTGGAAATAGTATCGTGGAAACGCTGAAAAAGCGTGGATTTTCCGTCTTTCTTGACCTGAAACTGCACGATATTCCAAATACCGTGGCCGGAGCCGTGCGCTCAGTCGCCGGGTTGCAAGCTGACATGCTCACGGTACACGCCAGCGGAGGCCCGGCGATGCTCACGGCTGCCGCGGAAGCTGCTGCCGGAATAGAAAAAGCTCCGCAACTGCTGGCTGTCACCGTTCTTACCAGCATGGACGCAGCCCAGTTGGCGGCTACCGGCATCTCGTCCTCGCCCGCTGAACAAGCGCTTCGGCTGGCGGAGGTTGCGCGTGCAGCTGGAATTCATGGCCTCGTCTGCAGTCCTGAGGAGGCCGCCCAGATGCGGCGTGTGCTCCCCGACTCTATTCTGGTGACCCCGGGAATCCGGCCGGCCGGTGCCACGGTCGGCGACCAGAAGCGCGTGGCCACTCCCGCGTCCGCTTTGACGGCAGGCGCTAATTATCTGGTGGTAGGACGGCCAATCACCCAGGCTGAAAACCCGCTCTTCGCCGCCGAAGCCATTCTCTCAGAAATCACCACTGTCCATTGAGGTGAATGGACGGACGGCATAGCTATCGGAAATCGACCTGGCGAAGGGCCTTCGGGCCCTCTTTTCCTCTATGTTGGACAATGAAAAGCCCGGCACGCTGGCCGGGCTTCAATTCCTGTTTGGGTTTATTCACTACAGCTTTTCGTGGAAATCGCAGGCCGAGCAGGAGATGTATACGCCACCCGGGATGCCGCGTTCGCGGTCCTTTACCCGCTTGACGATGCGGGTTGGCTTGCTGCACTTGGGACAATCGGTGCTCTTGGTCGTGTCCATTACCTTCTTGCGGTCTGCTGTCTTGGCGATCTTAGCCATGGAAACTCTGTCTCCTCTAAATAACGTTGCTTGTGTCTCGGGGCATTCACAAACCTGAATCTGGGAAGCGCGCCAACAAAGCTGGGCGGCCGGACTTCTCGGGCCCGTCATCAACAGGCGTTGGAACAGTGCAGAAGAACGTCGGACTCGCTCTTGTCATTTTACATCATCCTCCAACAGATTCAACGTCGGGATAACGCCCTTATTACCGAGTCAATTGCAGTGGGATCGTGTTACAAACGAAGGAGTCTCCCAAAAAGAAGTTGCAGGCCGGAAAAGAATGCCCGTGCAAGAAAAAGTCTTGATCGTTGAAGACGAAGAAAATGCCCTTATGGGTTTGGCAGAGCTGGTCTCGGGCTGGGGATATCGCACCGATACCGCCCGCGATGGGCTGGAAGGACTGGAGCGCGCGCAGGCGTGGCAGCCCGGTATCGTCCTCACTGACCTGAAGATGCCGCGTATGGATGGCCTTGAGCTGCTGGAGCGGCTGGGAGACCTGAAGCAGCAGGACCAGGCGGTCATTGTCATCACCGCCCAGGGCAGCATCGAACAGGCCGTCGAGGCAATGAAGATCGGCGCCTACGACTTCATCCAGAAGCCGATCGACCCGAACCGTCTCCGCACCATCCTGGCCAATGCCAGCCGTCAGCGCGAAACCCAGCAGGAACTGGAAGTTACCCGCCGCAAGCTGCGCGATACCGGCGTGCTTGGCCCGCTGGTCGGCTCGTCCAAAAAGATGCAGGAGCTTTTCGGGCTTGTCGAACGCGTGGCGACCAGCAACGTCTCGGTGCTGATTACCGGAGAAAGCGGTACGGGAAAAGAGCTGGTGGCGCGCACGCTGCATGACCTGAGCCCGCGCAAGAACAAGCCGTTCGTCGCGGTAAACTGCGCCGCGATCCCGGAAACACTGATTGAGAGCGAGATCTTCGGTCACGAACGTGGTGCGTTCACGGGAGCGATGGAGCGCCGCGCCGGATGCTTCGAACTGGCCGAAGAAGGTACCTTGCTGCTGGATGAGATCGGTGAAATGCCGGTGGGAACGCAGGCCAAGCTTCTGCGTGTGCTCGAAGACCGGAAGCTCCGCCGCCTGGGCAGCAAGGTTGAGTCTCCGGTAGATGTGCGCGTCCTGGCCGCAACCAATAAGGTTCCCGAAGACGCTGTGGCAGCGGGCGAACTTCGCGGCGACCTTTATTACCGGTTGAACGTCTTCAACATCCACATGCCGCCACTGCGCGAGCACAAGGAAGACATTCCTGCCATTGTGGACTCCATGCTGCGCGATATGAATCAGAAACATGATCGGCACGTAGCCGGAATCAATGACGATATGCTGGCGCGTCTGATGACTTACGACTGGCCGGGAAATGTGCGCGAGCTTCGCAACACAGTGGAGCGAGCGGTGATTTTGTGCGGAGAGGGCTATCTGGATCTTCGGCATCTGCCGCCTGGATTCGGCACCAAACCGATGAAATTTCCCGTGGACCAGGATGCCAATGCCATACAAGTGGAAGTAGGCACCACGGTCGATGAAGCCGAACGCCGTCTGATTGTCAAAACGCTCGAATCGACCAACAATAATAAGACAAAAGCCGCCGAAATTCTGGGTATAAGCCTCAAGACTCTGCACAATAAATTGAAGGAGTATGGAAGCTCAAGCAGCCCGGACGCGATCGAAGAATAGCGCCCACCTATCCCTGAAATAGCGCATGCGCCTCAAATCCAAACTCGTGCTGGCGATCACTGTGCTGGTATTCGTCGTGGTCACTGTGCTCTCGTGGCTCTACTTCGGGCAGTTGCTGCACCAGCACATTGAGCAGTCGTATAACTCGACAGACATTATCGCCCACCAGCTTCAGTTTGCCACTCGCCAGGCCATCGAAAACGGCACACGCAATCTGGTCATTAATGCCAATGATCCGGCAGAACTGCACGCAGCCGTGGCCATGGCCCTGCGCAACGATCCTGGTTTGAACGCGCTGCTCAGTTCCGTCATCAGCTACTCGCCCACGGTCTTCGATATTGCCATTGCCGACGGAAACGGCAGCGCCTATCTCAGTACCGATCCCACACAGGAGGGCCGACCGTTGCCCTCGCGTCTTGACTACGCGACGCTGCGAAGCGCGTCTGTGCGAGAGATACTCGGCGTCGTTTTTGGTCCGCCACGCGTCTACAACGTCACCCTCGGACTGGAACGCCAGGGACAAACCCTGGCAAGCGTGCGCATCGGTGTTCGCACAACGTTTCTGAGCGCCGCCTTCCGCCCGTGGATCGTGGAAACAACAAGCTTGATCGGCGTGACCATTCTCATCACGCTGATTGCTTCAGCCTTCGTCACCAACCTGGCCTTCCAGCCTATAGAACGGATCAGCCAGCGCCTGGATGCGCTGACGCAGTTGCCTGAGTCTGAACCAGCGGGAGAACTGGAAGCGTGCAATTCCCGAGACACCGTGGTCCAGGTTTCGCACAAGATCGAGCGACTGGGCCGCCGCATGCGCAATGTGGAAGAGGTTTTCTCCGCATTGAAAGAGAATCTGGACCAGATCCTGTCGAACCTGCAGGATGGCATGATGCTTTTTACCCAGGACTCCCGCGCCGTGCTCGTAAGCAGCTCGATCGAACGCTTTCTGGGGGTGGACCGGGACCGCATACTTGGGGCAAAAGTGCCTGATATCTTCGACCGTACTACCATTCTCGGGCGGATCGTGCGCGAGGCATTCGACCGGGGTATCTCACTTGTTCAGGAAGAAATCACAACGGAAACCGGACGCCGCGTCGAGGTTTCTCTCGATTTTATCTATGACGACCGGGCACAACAGCAGCGACACGGTTTAGGGGCGCTGCTCACCCTGCATGACATTGAATCGGTGCAGGAAATCGAATCGGAACTGGAGCTATCCCGGCGCATGGCCGCCATTGGAAGGCTCACTTCCGGCGTGGGCCACGAGGTAAAAAACCCGATCAACGCCATCGTCGTTCACCTGGAACTGCTGCGGAACAAGATGACCGCGCAGGATTCACCCGCCATACGTCATTTAGATGTGATCCAGAATGAAATTCAGCGTCTTGACCGCGTTGTGCAGACGCTCGTCGACTTCTCGCGTCCCGTCGAGCTCAAACTGCACGACCAGGACCTTCGCCGGATCGTGAATTCTGTGCTCATGCTCGCTTCCGCCGAACTGGAGACGCGTAATGTGCGGGTTGTCAACGAATTACCAGAGCATCCCGTGATTGCCAAGGTCGACGCGGACCTGATGCGGCAGGCTTTGCTCAATGTGGTCCTGAACGGGGCGCAGGCCATGGCTTTGGGAGGCATACTGCGGGTTCGCCTGACAGGAGATTCCCGCTGGGCTGCTTTGAGCGTTTCCGATCAGGGAGAAGGCATTCCCGCCGATATCCTGTCGAAAATATTCGACCTTTATTTCACAACGAAGAAAGAAGGCAGCGGCATCGGCCTGGCCATGACGTACAGAATTATTCAACTCCACAACGGCCAGGTTGACGTAGAATCACAAACAGGCCAAGGGACGACATTCACACTAAAAATTCCAGTCGCAAACCCTTCAGAAACAAAATTACGCGGTTATCTGGAAACAGATGCCGCAACTGGCACGACTCTTTCAAAGGAGCCTTGGGGATGAAAACCGCAAGCACAACTGCGGTCGTAGCAGTATGCCTCTTCACCCTTTCGGGATGTGAAAACAGGCCAAAGGTCATGCCTTCCCCCCAGGCAGAAGCGCCCGTTCTTCCCATGTCCCAGATGGTTCATGTTCCCAATCTCCCAGCGCTTCCTCCGCCTCCTCTCCGGGATGTAGCGGTTGCGAGCACGCAGGCGGAAAATCCGGAGCCGGTTCATCCGCGCAAAACACCCCGGCGCAAGTCAAATCCGGCGAAGACGACGGCACCAGCAGCTGACTCTGCTACGCAGACTGCCGATAAAACTACGCCACAGCCTCCTCAGATACAGGCTGCAACCGGTGCGGCGCCGGATGCCTCCCCGATCGGCCAGCTTTCGTCGACGAGTGTCTCCAATCCACAGGGGCGGGCGGAGATCGAACGCATCATCAATGACACGGAGAATGGACTCAATAACATCAAGCGAACTTTGACCAGCGAGGAACAATTGACATCCACGCAGATCAAAACGTTCCTGTTCAAATCCAAGCAAGCTCTTGCCGACAATGACCTCGACGGAGCGCAAACTCTGGCCAATAAAGCCAAGGAATTGCTCGGCGAGCTTACCAAGAAGTAGCCTACTCGGCTTCCGGGTAGTTCCTGTTAAAGGGAAAGACCAGCTCCATTCGCGACGCAACCGGCTGGCCGTTGAGCAGGGCGGGATGAAATTGCCATCCCCGCACTGTATCGAGCACAATCTGATCCAGAGCATTGCCGAGGCCGGTTACCAGCGTGGCCTGCTGCACCTTGCCATCGATTCCCAGTTCTACATCCACGATGACTTTCTGATCTGTCTGCGGGAGCAGTGAACGGTCCCTGACCTGCGGAGAGGGCGAAAGAGTGGGATAGGCCGGATACATGCTCTGCGCATCGCTTCCCTGTCCGGTAACGCCGGAGTTCTCTTTGGCGGCAGAGGCTTGACCGGTGGCCGGTTGCGCAGCAGCCGGAGCCTGCAGCGACGGGGTGGATTTCGCAAGGGCGGGGCTTAGATGGTGCGGCACATTTGGATGCGGTGGCTGCACCTTCTCCGGAGGAGCCGCGTGCTCCGATGCCAGCACGGCAGCCAGCGCGCCTCGGCTGACCGCCACCATGGCGATCTGCGAGGATGAGCCACGCGTCGTCGGACGAAAGATGACAATCCGGTGTACATGAATGGAGCCCGCAACGATAAGAGCATGCAGGAGCGCATGTAGCAGAACCGAAAACCCCGCTGTCTGGCCAATACGTACCTGT
>JAATFH010000081.1 GCA_015655315.1 Terriglobales bacterium | reverse complement strand
TCGACATGCTGCTGGCCGAATGCGCCGATACCGGCGTCGAAATTTTTACCGGCATACAGACCGAGCAAATCGAAAACGCAGACGGCTTCACCCTGCGAACCAGCAGAGGCGTGTTCCGCGCCCCGGCGCTGATCGTAGCCACCGGTGGTCTTTCCATTCCAAAGATGGGTGCAACCGGCTTCGGCTATGAAGTAGCGCGCCAGTTCGGGATCAACATCGTACCGGCTCGGCCGGCGCTGGTCCCACTTACGTTATCCGCAGCAGACTGCACGCAACTCTGCGATCTCTCCGGAGTATCCACCGAAGTCACCGCTACCATCGGACGTCAACGCTTCCGCGAGAAAATGCTCATCACGCATCGTGGATTGAGCGGCCCGGCCATCCTGCAGATATCGTCTTACTGGAAACCGGCACAGCCAATCGATCTCGATCTCGCGCCGGAAAAAACCCTCTTCTCTCGTCTGCTATCCAGCGCGTCGGGCCGCGATGCTACAAAAGCGGTCTCCCTGATGCGCGAAGAGATACCGCAACGCCTCGCCGAGCGCCTCATCGCCCTCGCCCAGCCCACATCGTGGACAAACCACGCGATTCAGCAACTCGAAGCAAAACTGCACCGCTGGCAAATCACTCCAGCAGGCACCGAAGGCTACGATAAAGCCGAAGTGACAGCGGGCGGAGTCGATACCAGTGAACTTTCATCTGCAACCATGGAATGCAAGCATGTTCGCGGTCTATTCTTCATCGGCGAAGTGGTCGACGTAACCGGACACCTGGGCGGTTTCAATTTTCAATGGGCCTGGGCTTCCGGAGCCGCTGCGGGACGCGCCCTATAATACTCATTCCGGCAATCTACCGAAAAAAGAGATTCTCTTTATCCTGAAGCCTGCGGAAGTGAACGGTCATGAAGCTCCTCGCCTATATCACGGAATTGTTTATTGATACTTTTGGCATAACCCGCCCAAAACCCGAACAGCAGCGCGCAACCAGTCTGGTGATCGGTGGATTTCTACTTGCATTCGGCTTTGTTGTTCTGTGCGTGATGGGCTTCCTCATTTTTCAAATATCGACAGGTGGCCATGGCCGATAACTAGCTGTGATGTCCTGAATTGCCACACTTATCGTTTCTGCCACGCCGCGTCTTGCGCGCTGCCATCCGTCGTATAGACTTGGAAGTCGGTAATAAGTCAAATAGCTTTCTTCTACTGAGGAGCTGTGCCAACTTTCCTGCAGGATGTTCGTTTCGCTCTCCGGCAGTTGTGGCAGCATCCAGGCTTTGCCCTCACCGCCATTCTGTCGCTGGCGTTTGGAATCGCCGCCACGGTATCCGTATTCAGCGTCGTTTACAGCGTCCTGATCAATCCCTCACCCTACGCCCACTCCGATCGCATCGCACAATTCCGCGAGCGCACCAAAACAGGGTTCGAAGACGCCGCTTACATCTCCCGTGAATACCTTCCCGAATTCCGCAAGATACACGCCATCGAAGAGATGGTGGTAATGGACGAGAAGTATCTGGCCGACACCACGTTCGATATACCGCAGGACGTCGATGTCGTCTATCTCTCCGGCAATGCCTTCCCGTTCTTCGGTGTCCCGGCCTACCTGGGCCGCACCTTTCTTCCTTCCGATGCGCCGGAAGGACAGGCGCCGCAGTCCGTCGTGGTGCTGACCTATCAATACTGGCAGCATCGCTTCCATGGAAATCGCGCCGTCATCGGCCAGCAACTGCGTATGGACGATCGCAATTACACCATCCTCGGCGTCATGCCGCCCCGATTCAACTGGTGGGATGCAGAGGTATATGCGCCGCTGGAAACCTCGGCCGGACAATCGGCTCACATGACGGTCATGCGGCTCAAACCCGGTGTCACCTCTGCCGAAGCCGAGAGAGAAGCATGGCCGATCTTCCAGCAAATGATCAAGGCACATCCCGGCCTCTGGATCGAAGGCGACGAGCTGAAGGTGCAGGGCATTAACGAACGCTTTCACCGTTCGATGGGCAGCACGCTGTATCTCATGTTCGGCGGCGTCCTGCTCCTCCTCGTGATCGGATGCGTCAATGTTTCTATCCTCCTGCTGGCACGCGGCACCGGCCGCCAGCATGAATTCGCCGTGCGCGCCGCCGTGGGAGCGAGTGGGGCTCGCATCGTCCGCCAGCTTCTCACCGAATCTTTGATTCTAGGCATGACCGGTGCGGCGCTCGGCGTGCTGGCGACCTATCGCAGCACGCCGTTTGTGGTAAGCCTGCTTCCTTTCCAGCTCTTTCCGCGCGGACTGGAAATTCCTGTGCACGTACCTGTGCTCGGCTTCAGCATCACGCTCGCTGTCATCACCAGCGTTCTCTTCGGCCTCTTTCCCGCGCTGCAGCTGGCAAACCCCGAAATACGCGCGGTTATGCAGGCGGCCACACAAAAAGCCGCGGGCAGCGTTTCCAGCAGGCGCTTTCACGCCATCCTTATCAGCGGGCAGATCGCATTGGCAATGGTGCTGCTCACCGCTTCGGCTTCGGCAATTCAAAGCTTTCGCCAGCTGCTCCACTCCGACCTCGGCTTCGATCCGCACAATGTGGCCGACTTCAGCATTCCTGTGCATCGAAACAGTTACACCACGTGGGAGGCTCGTTCCACTTACTTTCAGCAACTCCGCGACAAGGTCGCCGAAACCCCGGGGGTGACCAATGTTTCACTTGCGCTGATCGCACCGCCCTCCAGCGCGTGGGATTTTCCCATGGAGATTCTCGGGCAGAATTCATCGAACATGCGGATGGCGAATATCAATTTTGTCGATCCGCAGTTCTTCTCCATGCTGCGTATCCCATTGCTGCAGGGACGGCTCTGGGAGATGGCTGAAACTCAGGCCGGCGCGCGCCTGGCTGTCGTGAATAAGGAATTCGTCCGGCGTTACTTTCCCAACGGCCAGGCCATCGGTCACTCGGTGCGCATTCCCAATATGCAGGCTCACCCGCCCCAGGTTGTCGCCGTCGCCGGAAGTGATGACTGGTTATCCATCATCGGTGTGGTCGGAGACGCGCGCAACGACGACATCGATAAACCGGTGAAACCGGAAATCTATGCGCCATATTCGCTATATATGATCGGCTGGGTGCAGATTCTGGTACAGACGCAGGGCGATCCGCTGGAGCTTGAATCCGCTGTCCGCAGCCAGATTGCCCGGGTCAATCCCGGCCAACAGGTGTCCTATCCGGTCATCTCGATCACCGAACACATCCAGCAGCAGCCGGTCTGGGCGCGCGAACACCTCATTGCCGTACTCTCCAGCATCTTCTCCGTACTGGCCCTGACGCTGGCCACGATAGGGCTCTACAGCGTCGTGTCCTATGCCGTGGCTCATCGCACCCATGAGTTCGGCATCCGCATGGCGTTGGGAGCACAGCGCCATCATATTCTGCAAAATGTCTTGTCCACCGCTGGAATCAGCATCGGCGCGGGGATTCTTGCCGGACTGGCTCTGAGCCTCAGTCTCAATGGCCTCATTTCACGGTTGATCGGAAACGATGCCAGCGACCCGATGCTGATTTTCGCCGTCTGTCTTCTCTTACTCGCCGTGGCGCTGCTCGCCTGTATCGTACCGGCCGTTCGCGCCTCTCTCGTACAGCCGATGAAGGCGCTGCGTACCGAGTAAGCCTACTCTGATATCGTTCCTCACCGGCGCAAATGAATAAATGTCGTATATCCTGCTTCCCTGGACAGGGAGTCATCCGTCGATTCCCATGACAGCTTTACCATACGAATAAGCATTCAGGGCCCGGGGTCCGTTCAAGGAGACTCGTGTGACCACTCTGCTGCAGGACATTCGCTACGCATCTCGTCAGCTGTGGAACCATCCCGGCTTCGCCCTCACCGCGATTCTCTCGCTCGCCCTCGGCATTGGCGCTACCGTCTCTGTCTTCAGCGTGATCTATGGCGTGCTGCTCCATCCCTTTCCCTACGCTGACGTGGACCGGCTGGCCAACCTCAGCATTCGCGATCAGAAGGGAAATATCTCCGACGCCGAATTTACAGGCCAGCAGCTGCGTGAACTGCGAAAGATACACGCCTTTGAAAACGTCGCTTCATGGAGGCTAAAATCGCTCGAAGTCACTGGAAGCGAAATCCCGGAAAACGTCAGGGCTTTCTTCGGCATCGGTGAAACCGCTCCCATGCTTGGTACGCCACCACTGCTTGGGCGCAACCTGGGGCCCTCCGATTCGCCTGACGGGCAGGAACCGCAGCCCGTCGTGGTGCTCCATTACCGCTTCTGGCAGCGCCACTTCAATGGGGACCCCGCCATCATCGGCATGACCCTGGAACTCGATCACAAGCGGTACACCATTGTCGGCGTAACCCAGCCCAACTTCACTGAGGGCTGGGGCACAGACGTATATCTGCCGCAGGAAATCGGCAACCCATTGGGCGGCGGCGCTATGGTCAAGCTGCGTCCCGGAATCAGCCTCGCCGCGGCAGACGCGGAAATGCAGCCGCTGCTCGACCGCTACATACATGAGCGCCCCCTTGACTTTCCTAAAAACGCCAAGGTAGACATTCGCCTGCTAACGTGGGAAATCAATCGCAACATGGGCCCGACGCTTTACCTGCTCTTCGGAGCAGTCGCCATGCTCCTGGCTATTGGGTGCAGCAATGTCTGCATCCTGCTGCTGGCCCGCGGAACCGCCCGACAGCATGAATTTGCCGTGCGCGCGGCAGTAGGCGCAGGAAGCATCCGCATCGTCCGCCAGTTGCTGACCGAGTCCCTCATGCTGGCCCTTACCGGAGCCACGCTTGGCGTTCTTCTTGCCTCACATTTGCTGGTCTTCATCGCTGCTTGGCTCCCGCCCCGCTTATTTCCTCCTGATGTCGCCATTCACATCAACCTGCCCGTGCTGCTTTTCAGCGTCATCGTGGCTCTGCTCACCACTGTGCTCTTCGGCCTTGTTCCCGCCTTGCAAATGGCAAAGCCGGAAATCGGCCGTGTGATGCAGTCGAGCACAAAGCGGGCGGCCGGCAGCGTACGTGGCAAGCGTCTGCATGCCACGCTGGTAGCCGCGCAGATCGCACTCACGCTGATGCTCCTCACTGCCGCCGGAGCAGCCATCGAAAGCTTCCTCCATCTCCTGCGCATCCCGCTCGGATACGATCCGCACAACGTCGTCTCAGTCAGCATCCCCCTGCGCGAAAACACCTATCGATTGGCAAGCTCGAGTAAATTATTTTGAACAATTACGCGCCAGTATTGCCGCATTGCCCGATGTCATCTCAGCATCAATATCTGCAAACGCACCGCCAAATAGCGGTTGGTGGGAGCGCTTCGATCTGCTGGGTGAGCCTTCCGTCTCCCCCGAGTCGCAATACGCCAAGTTCAGCCTCGTCGATTCTGACTACTTCCGCACCCTGCAAACACCTCTTCTCGAAGGCCGCACCTGGACACCGGCCGAAGTCGCGCATGGCGCGCAATTGGCGATCGTCAATCAGGCATTTGCGCGCCAGTATTTTTCGGAAGGAGGTATCCTTGGACACTCGCTCAAGCTCCCGGATATCCGCAATGATCCAGGAGTCCTGAATGCGCCCGGCTCTGATGGCTGGATGCAGATTATCGGCGTCGTCGCCGATTCCATCAATGACGGCGTCGATCAGCCCGTCAGCCCGGCAATGTTCGTTCCCTATAGCACCCAGCTATGGATGGGCACAAACTTCCTGGTCCGCACCCGCATTGCGCCTGAGTCTCTTGAGCACAGCTTCCGTCGGCAGATCGCGCTCATCAATCCCGATCAACCGGCCTATGGAACCATCACCAGCCTGGAAAAGCGGATTCGCGACGAACCCGTATGGGCACGCGGACGCCTCATCTCCGCTCTCTTCGCGGGATTCTCGGCCCTCGCGCTTGTCCTCTCGGCTGTCGGCCTGTACAGCGTCATCTCCTACTCCGTAGCCCAACGCACCAATGAATTCGGCATCCGCATCGCGCTCGGCGCGCAAAAATCCCACGTCGCAAAAATTGTCCTGGCATCCGCGGGAGCGAGCGTCGGCCTTGGCATCGCAGCCGGGCTTGCGCTGAGTTTTGGGCTGAGCCGTTTCATCTCCAGCTGGGTGGGGAACACAACAGCCCATCCGTTCGTAGTATTGAGCGTTTCGTTTCTTCTGATCGTCATTGCAGTCATAGCCTGCCTCGCTCCCGCGCGCAGGGCTTCGTCCGTCGATCCTATGACAGCGTTACGGTGTGAATGAAATTGTGGGCCGGTTTTCCGTTGAAGGAGGCTGATTTGACCACTTTGCTGCAAGACATCCGCTACGCGCTTCGCCAGTTGTGGAACCATCCCGGCTTCTCCCTGACCGCAATCCTCTCGCTCGCCCTCGGCATCGGCGCGACGGTTTCGGTCTTCAGCATCATCTACGCCGTGCTCATGAATCCGTGGCCCTACCAGGGAGCCGACCGCGTCGGCAAC
>JAATFH010000546.1 GCA_015655315.1 Terriglobales bacterium | reverse complement strand
GGATGGTAAATCATGGATTACGCCGGTCCGCAGGATCAGGCATGATTCTGAAACGCAATGCGGCATATACTGTTACTTCCGAATTCAATCGCATCTCAATAGCAGGACCCGATGGATATTCGTACCATCCTGTATATCAATATTTTTTTACTGGCAGGGTGTACGGTCGCCTTATCCGTCATCGCCTTTCACAACCCCCGTTTTCGACAATTCCGCTGGCTGGCAATCGCGTATGCCACTGGAGGCCTGAGCACCATCCTGCGTATGCTGCAGTGGCATATCCCGGATTTCCTTTCCCTTGTGCTGTCGAACATGCTGCTGGTGGCGGCTCTGCTGCTCGTTCACCATTGCTTTGCGGCTTTCGTGGGGGCGCGACTCAGAACCGGCTGGCTGGAAGCTCTCCTGATTGTCGGCACCTTTGCCGGAATGGTGTATTACACGCATATTCAACCGGACTTTGCGGCGAGGTCGCTGCTCATGAGTGTGGCATTTCTCGGCGTGGCCGCACTGACTGCTTATGTGCTGATCCGTTTCACCGATGCCGCTGTGCGTGTACCGGGGATTGCCACGGCCACGCTCTATGTGGTCTTCGCTCTCCTGACTGTGATTCGTTGCCTGGGCATCATCGTGTGGGGCGCGCCGCGAAATTTCTTCGTCTATTCAGCCACGCACCTGATGGGTTTTCTCGACTTCTATGTGCTGATCGCTGGAATTCCCATGGGTTATTTCTGGATGACATCCGCGCGCCTCTATGCCAACCAGGAACAGCTTGCGCGAACCGATCCCCTGACCGGTCTGCCGAACCGGCGCGGTCTGGAAGCGCATGCCGGACGCGAGATCGACTACAGCCGCCATCACGGTACCCCACTCGCAGTACTGGCCATCGACATCGATCATTTCAAGCGCATCAACGATCAATATGGGCACGATGTTGGCGATGTTGCCTTGCAGTCCGTGGCCCGTGCCCTTGCTGCGGTCATGCGTAAGGAGGATATCGTGGCCAGGCCGGGAGGCGAGGAGTTCATCGCACTGTTGGCGAATACCGATCTTGCAGGTGCCTCGACCATCGCGGAGCGCCTGCGCGAAATTGTCGAAGACCTAGATATCGCCGCCGACGATCGAAGTTTGAGAATGACCGCCAGCTTTGGGATTGCTGTGCTTGATCCCGGCGACACCTTCGAAAGCGTTCTACGCCGGGCAGACCGGGCACTCTACGCCGCAAAGCTGGCTGGCCGCAACTGCGTCATGCTGGAGCCGGAGCCGATCTCCTAGCTCCGGTTCGCACGTTACTGTACAGCCACGTGCAACGGCGGTTTCTGGCTGCTCAGCCATGCGGTCAGAGCTTCCGGGTCGTCGGTGATGATCGCATCTACCTTTGCATCGACCAGTTTCTGCCAGTCTTCGGGCTTGTCCGCGGTCCAGGGAACGACCTGCAGACCAGCGGCGTGGGCAGCGGCTACTTTCTCCGGTGTCACCATTTCAAATTCGGGGCTGATGATCTGTGCTCCGGTCTTTTTTCCGACCGAGACGAAATCCTTGTCGTGATCGGTGATGCCCATCATCGCATCGCCTCTCGGGTCACCGATCAGCGCGGAAAGCCGTATGGACGGATCGAGCTTTTTCATCGCGATCAAGGTGCGGAAGTCGAAGCTCTGCCGGATCACGCGCGACTGCAGGTTGTGCCGCTTCACCGCATCGTCGATCAGCTTGACGAACTCTTCCGGCGTCGGAGTCAGCTCAGGATGGCTGGGAAAGCTCTTCGTCTCGACATTGAAATCGAAGTGTCCCTGCGGCGCCAGATCGAGCACCTGCTCGAAGGTCGGAATCTTCGTTCCCGGCACCGCCACCTGCTTGGGAAAATTCGCCAACGTCTTCGCGCCGCAGTCGTACTGCTCGAGCTGCGCCAGCGTCAGGGTGTGAATCGCTGTCTGGGGCGGCACTTCCGGGCCGACGCAGGTGCGCTCGCCGGGATGATCGGGGGTAATGAAAGGGTTGTGCGAGACGACGAGGACATTGTCCTTTGTCACCGCCAGGTCAAGCTCCAGAACATCCGCGCCATGTTGAATCGCATATTCGAAGGCCGGGATCGTGTTTTCAGGCCGCGTCGCGCGCGAACCGCGGTGTCCGTGCACGAGGATGGTTTGCGCATTGGAAGAAAAGGCCAGCAAGGCAGCGGCAAAAGAAATCGCGAGCTTTGGAAACATAATCCGAGTGTATTTTGTTCTTTTTCGGTGCAGGTTTCAATACGATGAATCTCCCGTGCCGATGACGGCCTGCCTGAAGCCCCCGCGTTGTCGATTTCGTCGGGCTTTTTCTTTGGCAATGGCAGTCGCTGTCCACAAATTTCTAACCGGGACTTATGATGGTTTCGCATGCTCACCGTCGGCCACTCCACGCTGCCTATCGAAACTTTCCTGAAGATACTCCAGGACAACGATATTCGCTGGCTGGTGGACATTCGTACGATCCCGAAATCGCGCCACAATCCGCAGTTTGCGCAGGAGAACCTGGGAAAGTCGCTGATAAAAGCGCACATCGATTACCGCTGGCAGAAGTCGCTCGGCGGTCTGCGGCATACGCTCAAAGACTCGATCAACGCTGGCTGGCGCAACGCCAGCTTTCGCGGGTATGCCGACTACATGCAGACGCCCGACTTTGACGCGGCGATGGATGAACTGCTGGCTGCCAGTCCTGATGCGCAAACGACCATCATGTGTGCCGAGGCCGTCCCCTGGCGCTGCCATCGCTCGCTGGTAGCCGACGCGCTCATCGTGCGGGGTATTGAAGTCGAAGACATCTACTACGACGCGAAAGGACACAGCCGCCGCGAGCCGCACAAGCTCACACCGTTTGCGAAGGTGAAGAAAGATCGCCTGTGGTATCCCCCGGAAGAGGATTTGTTTATCAGTAGCGACGAGTTATCCGATGACTGATTTAGAATGCAGGGATTATGGCCGCACCTAAATCCCGTCGCGCATACTGGAACTGTCTGTTAGTGCTGCCCGCCGCGGGGTTGATGTTCCCCGGCGTCTACGCGAAGGCTGATCCGGCACTCTTCGGCTTTCCCTTTTTTTACTGGTACCAGATACTTTGGGTCGTTCTCACCAGCGTGATTACCGGGATTGTTTATCTGGCAACCAGACGCCACGCCTGAGTGCGGCTGATTTCCTTGCGCATACTCTTCTTTATTTAATCTTCGTTGCTCCATTTTTGGAGCTATACTTGTTCATATATGGAGAGTTGTTCATGCTTTCCATGAGGGAGAAAACAGAGTGTCCAGGCAAAATGCCGGTCAGGCTTTAGCGTATCCGGCAACCATGTACGCACCGCCCGCGCTGCCCGACCTTTCCCGGGCAGAAGAGCGGCGGCGGCTTTCCCCGGCTGCATTGCGCGCTTTTTTCAATATCGTGGAGCGCTGGGAGATTCGAGATGAAGACGCCCGCCAGCTTCTCGGAGGGATTTCCAGCGGCGCTTATTACGAACTCAAGAAGAAGCCGAGCCGCGTTCTCGACCAGGATCGCCTGCAGCGTGTCTCCTATTTGATCGGCATCTTCAAAGCGCTGAATATTCTTTACGGCACGCGTTTGGCAGACAGCTGGGTGCAGCTTGCCAATACAAATCCGATTTTCAGCGGGCGGTCGCCGCTGGCCTACATGCTGCAGGGTGGAACACCCGCCATGGAGCGAGTACGCAGCCTGCTCGACGCGCGTCGCGGCGGCTAGAAACCCGACTTCCCCCAAAACACATGACCCGGTCTAAAGCAGAATCCTCTCCCAATCCACGCGACTCCTCGGGTGCGCTCGCAGCGGTACGCGCACAGGTGGAAGTGCATCCCGAAGTCCCCATTCCTGAAGACGCAACCGCGGATGAAAGCCTGCCGCCTGTCACGCAGCTGCGCCGCTTCGATACGCACCGCCTGCTGCCGGCAAAATACAGCGTGAACTACGAATCTGTGCTGACGCGCATCGCCGACAATGACGAGCACCTGCAGCAGATCTTCGAGCTGGACAACGCCACCAACACGCGCCTGGAAGCGGAAGAAAACCTGCGGCCTGGCATTACCCAACGCGAGCTGGTTTTCAACGTTCCGAACTACCGCATCATCAATGCGGCCTTTACGCATCCGCATCCGCTGGGGGCGCGGTTTTCCACCTCGGAGCGGGGAGCCTGGTACGCGGCTTTCGAACTGGCCACGGCCAAAGCGGAGGTCATGTTTCATAAATCGGTCGAATTCGCTGAAATCAACTGGTCCGAGCGCGAGGTCCTGCAATATGACGAATACCTCGCCGACTTCACCGGCAGCTTCCACGATCTGCGCCCGGAAGCGCTGCCTGAAGAGAAGCCGGATGAGTTCGGCGTTTGTCTCGATCCCGCCAGCTACATCGCCTCGCAGAAGCTTTCCGTGGAACTGCTCGCTGACGGTTCGCTGGGCGTCATCTATCCCAGTGTCCGCAGGCCCGGCGGAACATGTATTGCGTGCTTTCGTCCCAGCGTCGTGGCCAACGTGCGGAAAGGCAGCCGTTTCCGCATGACTTGGACTCCAAACCGTGTTGTTTTCATCAAAGAAGGTTCTTTGGCTGCGGGCGAAAGTGCTTCCAAGCCTGCTGGATAGCACGTCTAACGAATCAGTATTCTAGTAAATATGCATGTGCGGGTTCTGTTTTTTGGCATTTTGAAGGACATATTTCCGGAGGTCATCCAATCGCTGCAACTCCCGGCAGGCGCCACTGTCGCCACGCTGCTCGATCACTTTCGCAGCCAGGCGCCACAGCAGGAGGGGCTTTGGGAGTCGCTCGCCATTGCAGTGAATCAGCAGTATGCCTCGTCCGCGCAGCCGCTCATCGACGGAGATGAGATCGCGTTGCTTCCGCCTGTGAGTGGCGGCAGTCAGGCACCGTACGTCGCGCTGGTACGTGAATCGATGCAAACAGAAGCGCTGGTGAGTCAGCTCAAGCAGGGGGAAGATGGAGCCGTTGTCGTTTTTGACGGCATCGTGCGCAACAATACTCGCGGACGCCGCACCCTGTATCTGGTTTATGAGGCTTACGAAGAGATGGCGCTCAAGCAAATGCACGCACTGGCGGCGGAGGCTGCCCAGCGCTTCGCCATACGCGATGTTGTGCTGGTGCACCGTCTGGGCAAACTGGAGATCGGTGAAACCAGCGTGCTGATCGCGGTGGCGGCGGCACATCGCTCCGCTGCCTTCGATGCCTGCCGCTGGCTGATCGATACGTTGAAGAAAACCGTTCCCATCTGGAAGAAAGAGCATTTCGCAGATGGCGCTGTCTGGGCAGATGGCGAGCCTTTTCCCGCAGAGGTGAAAGGCGTGTCTACGGTATGAGGACTCTCTCTGCATGTGTTTTTGCGCTTTTTGCGCTCGGTTTTGCGCAGGCGCAGACCTCTCCGCCAATCAAGGTGGATGTAAAGCTCGTGAACGTCTTCGTCAACGTGACCGACGCCAATGGCGCTCCTGTGGGCGGCCTTACCAAAGACGATTTCACACTTGCCGAAGATGACCACCCGCAAAAGATTGCCGTCTTCGATCGCGAATCGGCGATACCGTTATCGATTGTTCTCGCCATCGATACGAGCGGCAGTGTGAACAAGGACCTTGCCATAGAAAAACGCGCGGCGCGAACCTTTGTGCGTTCTCTGTTGCGCCCTGTGGACCGCTTCGACCTGATTGATTTTTCTTCGGACGTGCGTGAAGTCGTGCCCTTCACCAACAAGCTGAGCTGGATTGACTCCGGTATTGAGAACCTCGCGACCGGGCCGGCTACCGCGCTCTACAGTGCGGTATATCTTTCTGCACAGAACCTGGCGATGCAGCCCGGGCGCAGGGTGCTTGTGCTGATTTCCGATGGCAGCAATACGGTGAAGGGAACCGATTACGCCGATGCGCTGGAGCAGGCTGTGCGTTCCGAGACGATGGTCTACAGCATCATCGACGTACCCATTGCCGCCGATGCCGGACGCGATACCGGGGGCGAGCACGCGATGATTACGCTTTCGCAGGAGACCGGCGGCAAATATTATTACGCCGACGCTCAGCATCTGGATCAGGCTTTCCAGAAGGTCTCGGAAGATCTGCGCACGCAGTATTTGCTGGCCTATTATCCTGTGCATCGCATTGCCGATTCCGATTTCCGGAGAATCGACGTTACGCTGAAGCAGCCGCCGAACACGCACTATAACGTCCGGCATCGCACCGGCTATTACGCTGCCCCGGGCCATTGAGCGGCACCGGCTTCGCTACAATAGCAGCATGGCTATCCCGACCTCATCGCGTCGCCGTCAAAAAACACCCCCGCCGGGAGATACCGGGCAGGAGGCCCTTTATTTGCGCTTTCTGAGCGAAAAGCAGATTCCCGTGGCGGTAAAACTCCGCGATGGGGAGACTGTCTCGGGCTGGATCGAGTATTTCGACGAGCGCATGATTCGCCTGACCCGCGAGGGCAAGCCAAACCTGTTCATCTACAAGCATCAGATCCGCACGATTACCGAGCAGACAAGCCGGCACGGTTCGCGCCTGCGCCATGCGCGCAAAGCAGCCGACGAGCAGGAAGCCGCCCTTGATGGAGAGCACAAGTGAGCCAGCTTCCGTTTGACATAGCCCTGGAGTTTGCCGGGCCTGCTGCAGCCATCGCGCTGGAAGCCGGAGCGCTTATCCGCGACTTTTATGATCGCGGTGTCGCGACCGAATACAAAACTGATGTTGATCTCGTCACAGTCGCCGACCGCACCTCGGAGAAGCTGATCGTGGAGCGGATGCATGCAGCTTTCCCGGGCTTTGGCATTTATGGCGAAGAGGGAACGCGCGACCAGATCGACCGTGAATATCGCTGGTACGTCGATCCTTTGGATGGCACGACGAACTTCGCGCATGGCTTTCCTGTCTTCTGTGTCTCGCTGGGGCTCGAGCACCGCCCCGCCGGACTTGCCCCGAATGAGGATGGAGTTCTTATCGCCGGCGTGATTTACGATCCGATGCGGAACGAGTTGTTCGTCACGGAAAAGGGAAAAGGCGCCTACCTGAACGGAAAGAAGATGCATGTCTCTCGCGCCGATGATCTGGCCGAGAGTCTGCTGGCTACCGGGTTCCCGAGCCGTGCGCGCCACCAGAATCCGAATATCCACTTTTATCAGGAGATCACTCTGCGTTCGCATGGCGTGCGCCGCGCTGGGTCGGCCGCGCTCGATCTCGCTTACACGGCGTGCGGTCGTCTGGATGGATATTGGGAGTTCAACCTCAATCCCTGGGACACAGCTGCCGGAGTGCTGATGGTTTTTGAGTCCGGTGGCACAGTGACTTCGTTTGAAGGCGCTCCCTTCAAGCTGGACAGCAGGGAAGTACTTGCGACGAATGGAATTATCTACGAGGAAGTGATTGCCCTGTTTCAGGATATGTTCGCCGGGCGCGGTCTGGAAGCGATTCCCACGCCGCAGGAATTTGCCGCCAAGCGAACTGCGCGCGGGCGATAGAAAGCCCCTGTTTTTGTGCAAAGCGAAGCAGCCATATGGCCAGCACGCTGCTACAATGAACTTTAAACCACTGCAACCGGAGAAGCTCTCATGGCATATGTAATTGCGGAACCCTGTATCGGCACGAAAGACACCGCCTGTGTGGATGCGTGCCCCGTTGACTGCATCCACACCCAGAAAGACGCGGCGAACCACGCCGAGCAGGAACAGCTCTATATTGACCCGGTGGAGTGCATCGACTGCGGCGCATGCGTTCCGGTGTGTCCCGTCTCCGCCATCTTCGCCGCCGACGATCTGCCTGAGAAATGGCAGAACTATACGGAGAAGAACGCGACCTATTTCGGACGCTGATTCATCCTTTCTTGATTCGCCTGACGCGCAGCTCAAAAGCTGCGCGTTCGTATTTCAGGATGATCGCTTGCTACGTTGAAATGTATCTTTAAGTTGCTATGCACATCACCGGCGCAGGGATTCTGCTCATCTTTGCTTTTCTCGCGACAGCTTCGATGCTGCTGCTTCTTCATCTCACCCAAATCGGTGTTCTGGTCCACCAGCGTATTCCGGACCGCCCCCGGCGCAGGCTTTTCCTGGCGGCTGTGAGTTTCTTCATTACCTTTGTCGGCGTGCGCCTGCTCGTGATGTCCATTACCCATCACGTAGGCCCATTCGGATGGGTGGAGATCGATGGACGCCACATCCATCATCTTGTCTGGGGCATTCTGCTCCTGCTGATTGTCGGTTATTGCACCCTGGCCGAAGTCGGCACCGGCCACTCGCCGATCTCGATTTTTTTCAGCCGCCTGCTCTCGATCCTGTACGGTGTAGGCGCGGCTCTCACACTCGACGAATTTGCGCTATGGCTCAACCTGCAGGACGTCTACTGGGCGCGGCAGGGAAGAGAGAGCATCGACGCAGTGATTTTGTTTGGAGCGCTTCTTGCCGCAGGCGCGTGGGGAGCGCCGCTCTTCAGCCCGTCCCGCAAAGACGACTGATTTCGGGGATATTTTCAAGTTGCAGCCGATGATACCTTGACGATCTACATATCGATGTGTAGATAATCATGGTATGGGAAAACCAAGCGATCTCGTACAAGGCACGCTCGACCTTCTGATTCTCAAAACGCTGTCGCTGGAAGCCAAGCACGGCTGGGCCATCGCGAAGCGCATCCAGCAGGTTTCGGGAGAAGTGCTGCAGGTGCAGCAGGGCTCGCTCTACCCGGCGCTGCACAGGCTGGAGCAGCAGGGCTGGATTAAAGCGAAGTGGGCGGAGAGCGAAACCGGACGCCAGGCCAAGTTCTATTCGCTTACCGCGGCAGGCCGCAAGCAGCTTGAATCGGAAACAGCCAACTGGAATCGCCTGTCGGAAGCCATCAACATTGTGGTTCAGGAAGCCTGAGGAGGCCGGAATGCGCTGGTTGCACAGGCTGTCGATACGTGTACGGATGCTTTTCAGCCGCGGGGAAGAAGACGCGCGCCTGAACGACGAGTTGCAGTTCCATCTCGACCAGCAAGTCGCCGAGAATATGGCCGCTGGCATGAACGAGGAAGAAGCCCGTCATGCCGCGATGCGCCTCTTCGGTAACCCAGCCGCGTTGCGAGACGAGACCCGTGACGCCTGGAGCTGGAACTGGCTCGAACGGCTGCGGCGCGACATTCGCTACGGCACGCGCACTCTTGTGCGGACCCCCGGATTTTCGATCATCGCAATTGTGGTGATGGCACTCGGCATCGGCGCGAATGTTGCGCTGCTCACCGTTGTGCGTTCGGTGCTGCTCAAGCCGCTGCCATTCAAAGACACGGATCGCCTGGTGAGACTCTTTGAAGCGGATGCGCAGGGAAGGTTTCAGGACAGCATTGTAGCCGGCGGTACGTTCGCGGCCTGGAAGCAACAGGCGCATAGCTTCGAAGGAATGGCCGCTACCAGGCGCGTGAGCTATAACCTCTCGGGTACAAGTGGCCAGCTTCCGGAACTCGCTGACGCTTACACTGCATCGTGGAATCTACTTCCCTTGCTTGGCGTGCAACCGGCACTGGGACGGAGCTTTCTCTCCGACGACGATCGGCCCAGCGCCGGTGCCGTCACCATGTTGTCCTGGGGATTGTGGAAGCGGCGTTATGGTGGTGATCCCGGCATTCTCGGTAAGACGATTCTGCTCGACGCCCGGCCCTACACGGTCATAGGAATTCTTCCTGTGTGGTTCACGTATCCCGATACTCGCGTGCAGTTATGGACTGCGCTCTACCATGAAAAGCCTCCTTCATTGATGGAGCTGCACACGGCTCACAATTTTGATGTGATCGCACTCCTCAAGCGGGGCGTCTCGATCCCGCAGGCAACCGCCGACCTGAGTAACATCCAGGCCCAGATACGCAGACAGTTTCCAGATGGTCCGGTGATGGACGCCGCAAACATTCGCCCGCTTCTCGAAGCTCAGGTGCGCAATGTGAAGACGGGCCTGTACGTTGTGTTTGCTGCGACCGCATGCCTTCTGCTGATCGCCTGCCTGAACATCGCAAATCTGTTGGTGGCGCGTTCTGCCGCACGACGTAAGGAGTCGGCCATCCGCTGCGCGCTGGGCGGCACCCGTGGACGCCTTATTCGTGAGCAGCTGATCGAGAGCCTGATTCTTTCTATTGCGGGAGGAGTGCTTGGCATTTTCTTCGCATTTCTCACTCTCCAGTGGCTCGTTTCCACGCGTGATGACATTCCCCGCGCCGATGCGATCCACATGGACGGCATCGTTCTTCTTTTTGCCGCAGGGGTCATCCTCATCTGTGGCCTCTTCGCAGGCCTCATACCAGCCTTATCTTCGAGCGACAGGCAAATTCTAAGAACGCTTCACGAATCGTCGCGCTCGCTGAGTGGCAGACGTCAGAGCACTCGTCTTCGCCAGCTGCTTCTGGCACTGGAAGTTGGCCTTACCGTGGTGCTCCTTATTGGAGCCGGATTATTGATCAAGAGCTATCGACAGCTTCGCTCGGTCGATCTTGGTTGCACAGTGAAGAATGTGCTCACCATGGATATCAATCTGCCGAAAGTCGATTACAAAACAGCCGCGAAGCGTGTCGCTTTCTTTGAGCAATTGCAACGGCGTGTGCGCCAGTTGCCCGGCGTGCGTGGCGCAGGCTTGTCGACGGTGCTCCCCGGACAGCATCGTATACGCGATGACGTCTTTACCATCGCGGAGCATCCTCCGCTGCCGCGCGGACAAGTACTCGATGCTTCGACGCGCTTCGTCGATCCTGACTACTTTCAGGCGATGCAGATACCGCTTCTGCAGGGAAGATTCCTGCAGGCAGATGAGCGCTCTGAGCGGGCGCGATCGGTTGTCATCAGCGAAACCCTGGTACGCGAATATCTCCCCGGTGAGAATCCCATCGGAAAGCACATTGTTCAGGAAATGGAGGACGGGCCTCAGAGCTACGAGATCGTCGGAGTCGTTGACGACACGTTGGAGGACGTGACGAGGCCTGCCTATCAGACAATCTATTACCCGCTCTATGAAGGGACGGAACGTTCTGCCGTGCTTGCAATCCGCACCGCTTCCGATCCCAACGCTCTGGCGCTTCCGGTACAGAAGATCATTGCCGAACTTGACCGCAATCTGCCCGTTGCGGATGTCCTGACCATGGATCAGATCATCGGTCAGTCTACTCTGAATCAAAGTTTCGACGCGAAGCTCTTGCTTACCTTTGCTGTACTGTCGCTCATCCTGGCTGCAGTCGGGCTCTTCGGCGTGCTGTCGTATATCGTGGCGCAGCGCACCACAGAGATTGGTATCCGCATCGCTCTCGGAGCACAGCGAGAGCAGGTGCTGAAGCTCATGCTGATGGACGGCCTGCGTCCCGCGCTGGTGGGACTTGCTCTGGGCGTAGCTGCCAGCTTCGGAGCCTCGCGTCTGATTGAGTCATTGCTGTTCGGTACGCATCCTTTCGATCCGGTTGTTTTTGTAACTGTCAGCGTAGTGTTGCTGGTGATTGCGGCGATGGCGTGTGCTATGCCCGCATGGCGAGCCTCGCGTGTCGATCCGATGCAGGCACTGCGATCCGAGTAATTCGAGGAGAATGAGATGCGCTGGCTTCATAAGCTCACAATGTTGTTACAAATACTTTTTCGCCGCAACGAAGCAGGCGCGCGCCTCGACGATGAACTTCAGTTCCACGTCGATCAGCAAGTGGCCGAGAACATTGCCGCCGGCATGGGCGCGGAGGAGGCCCGTCACGCCGCCATGCGCAGCTTTGGCAATCCTACTGCACTGCGCGACCGGACGCGCGATACGTGGAGCTGGAACTGGCTCGAACAGTCTGTGCGAGATATGCGCATCGGGATTCGCACTCTGGTCAGAACTCCGGGATTTGCGATTGTCTCTGTTCTCGTGATCGCAATCGGCATCGGCGCCAATGTGGCCTTATTCACCATCGTGCGTTCTGTGCTGCTTAAGCCCTTGCCCTTCAAAGACCCGGAGCGTCTGGTGATGCTTTT
>JAATFH010000352.1 GCA_015655315.1 Terriglobales bacterium | reverse complement strand
TCTTGCCGGATACGAAACGGTTGCCAATGCACTGACGTGGACATGGCTGCTGCTCGGCCAGAACCCGGACGCCGAAGCGAAGCTGCACGCCGAGATCGATTCCGTTCTTGGAGGACGCTTGCCCACGCTGGAAGATCTTCCGCAGCTTCGCTACGCGGAGATGGTGCTGGCAGAGTCCATGCGTCTGTACCCTCCGGCATGGGCGATGGGCAGGCAGGCGACCTGCGACGTGGAAATCGGCCCGTACAAGCTGCCTGCGGGTACTTATGTCTTCTTCAGCCAGTACATCATTCAGCGCAACGCCGGATTCTTTCCTGATCCGCTGCGCTTCGAACCGGAACGCTTCACGCCGGAACGCAAGTCGGAGCGTCCGCGTTTTGCATATTTTCCGTTCGGCGGGGGAAACCGGCAGTGTATCGGCGAATCCTTCGCATGGATGGAGGCGATTCTCAGTCTGGTGACGCTGGCGCAGCGCTGGCGGTTGAAGCTGGTTCCCGGCCAGCTTATCGACGTGCAGCCGAAGATCACACTGCGCCCGAAATATCCAATCCGTATGGTGCCGGAGCGGCGACTTGCTCGTAATGCCGCTGAGTCGATAACCTCAACTCGTGGGCTTTAACGATTTCCTCGGCAATGAAACTACCGTGCGCCATCTGCGCGAGAGCATCGCGCAGGGCAGGCTGCCGCATGCGCTGATTCTCGCCGGACCACGCGGCTCGGGCAAGTACACGCTGGCGCTGATGCTGGCGCAGGCGGTGAACTGCCTCCATCCCGCGGAAACAGACGGGCTGCCTGATTTCTGCGGCGTCTGCCGCAACTGCACGCGCATTGCCCAGGCCATGCCGCTGGAAACGCGCGTGGATGAGGCAATTGCGGCGCGCGATGACCTGCGCGAGGTGGACAAGAAAGATACGCGCATTCTCATCCAGACGCACCCCGATGTTCTCGTCATTCCGCCCGATCCGCCGCAGCTTCTCATCAAGCTGGGCCAGGTGCGGACCGTCATCCGCGAGATCTACCGCATGCCGGCTGAGGCAAAGCGCGCGATTTACATCTTCACCAGTGCCGCGTTCATGAAGGAAGCCGCGAATTCGCTGCTGAAGATTCTCGAAGAACCTCCCGCGCACGCGAGCATCTTCCTTCTGGCGGAAAATACGGGCGAGTTGTTGCCGACGATCCGTTCACGCGCAGGGATCGCGCGGCTGGGCGCGCTGCCGCTCGAACAGCTGGAACAACTGATCGCGCAGCGGCGCACGGATCTGCGTCCGGCACAGCGTTCGCTGGTGGCGCGTCTGGCGCAGGGCGCGGTTGGCGCGGCGCTGGGTTTCGATCTGGAACAGTACCTTGCGTACCGGCAGGATGCTCTCGTTCTTCTGCGCCACGCTACGCGCGAGGACGACCACTCGACGCTCTTTCGCATGACGGAAACCTATCGCGCCGGAGCGGAGGGCCAGGAAAAGACGCAGGGCATGCTGAGGGCGATGACCAGCCTGCTCGAAGACCTGCTGCTGATTCAGAGCGGGCAGGCAGCGCTCATCCGCAATGTCGACCTGCAGGCTGAGCTGAGCGCGATGGCCGCAGCGGTTTCTTTTTCATGGATCGAAAATACGGCTCACAGCATTCAGCAGCTTCGCTCCGGCATGCGCCGCAATCTCCTGCGCTCTCTCGCTTTGGATGCTTTTGCCGGAGATATTTCCGCCCGTTAACGTGCCCGTAATCTTCAAAAGATGGATGGAATCAATTCCCTTTGCCATTGCATCCGCATTTTGTAAAAAAGCTGCAAAGACAGCGCAAAGCTATTTCTTAATCGCATCTTTCGAGCTACGATACAGCTAACACTTCAAAAAAAAAACAGATTGTGGCGATCGAAAAAGATGAGTCAGCGTCAGTTGTACTCTCAGGCCCGGTCATCTCAAGAGCACGGAGAGGCATCTCACCTTGGCAGCATTGCCGTACAAGAAAAAAGAAGATATGGCGAACCCGTCTCCAATTTCTATGCCCAGTCCGCGCAAAGCTTCGTCTGGCGATTCCGCCGATGGTGCGAAAGATCAGGCTTCTGAGGAATTGCCTTCGACTTCTGCGGCCAGTGTTTCTGCAGCCGGTCCGCGTAAACTGATCCGGCCCACTCTGCCAGCTCGTGCGCTAGGAAACAAGAGTCTGCTCAGGCGAAACGATTTCACTGCTCTCGCGCACCATGAGGCAATGACTAGCGGGCACAATGGACATGAGAGCACGCACGCCGAAGCCTTCTATTTTCAGAAGCAGGCGCAGGCACAAACTCAGATGGTCTTCATCCTCGAAGATGGCGAGCGCATCGAGGGATACATCGAGTGGTACGACCGCAACGCCATCAAAGTGCGCCATCATGGCCGCACGCTGATCTACAAATCAAGCATCAAATATCTCTACAAAGCGAACGAAAATCATCAGCACATTTAAGCAGTCCGTATAGCTCTGCATCTCGACCTCGGCGTTACTCTTTTCGAGCCGCTTTCAGAAGGCGGTCGCGTATCGCCACACCGATGCCTGCAGCCGCAGGAAGCGGACACAGGATCACCGTCGCTCCCGCCCTGTCGAGAAAACGCAGCCCCGCAAAGAGCCGCTGCGCCAGTTCTTCCGCATCGCTCCATTTTCCCCAGCGGTAAACGATTGCTCCGCTCCCATCTGCGACGGCCGCAAAGGCGTCCGGCAACATCAAGCCGGTCGTGGCGCCTTCCTGCTGCGCCTGTTTCAGCGCACGCTCGAAACCAGCGATCTGCGCTTCACCGTCGCCGTCAATGAGAATCAATTTTGCCCTGGGCGCATAGTGCCGCAGTCCCACTCCCGGAGAGGGCAGCGACGCCGGCACGGCTTCGGGTTTTTCCGCCGTTTCATGAAACATGATTGCGTCCACTCCGGCGGCGCGAATCTGCTCGATGGAAATGACGCCGGGACGATAGACAATGCAAGGGTCTTCGCAGACATCGATAACAGTCGACTCCAGCCCGTGCGTCGTCTCGCCGGAGTCGATGATTGCGTCGATGCGGCCATCGAGGTCTTCGGCTACATGCTCCGCAGTTGTGGGGCTGGTGCGGCCAAAGCGGTTGGCGCTGGGCGCGGCGATGGGAATACCTGCGGCGCGAATCACGGCATGCGCCACCGGATGCTGCGGCATGCGCACGCCGACGCGGGGACGGCCCGCGGTTACGACGTCGGGGATCGCGTCGCTCTTCGGCAGCAGCAGGGTAAGAGGACCGGGCCAAAAAGCGGCGATCAGTTTCGCAGCGCTTTCGGGGACACTGACTACAACCTGCTCCAGCATTTTCGTGTCCGAAATATGGACAATCAGCGGGTCCCACGATGGCCGCTCCTTGGCGGCAAAAATCCTGGCAATCGCTGAGGCATCGAGCGCGTTCGCTCCCAGGCCATAGACCGTTTCCGTCGGAAGCGCGACCGTTCCGCCGCTGCGCAGAATCTCCGCCGCACGCTTCAGGGACGCACGTGAAATTTCCGATTCGAGATCGTGCGGATCGACGATGAGCCGCTGTGTTTGCATTCTTTTATTTTAGGTGCCCTATACTTTTCCTATGAGTGCCGATGAGATCGAAGTGAAATTCCGTGTCGCCGATGGTTCTGCACTGGAGCGCAAACTCGCTGCACTTGGCTTCCGGCAGATCACACCGCGCACTTTCGAGAAAAACGTTCTCTTCGATACGCCGGACCGGAGCCTGCGCGCGCAACAGTCGATCCTCCGCGTCCGCCAGTACGGAAAACGCTGGGTAGTGACGCACAAGCGTCTCCCTCAGAACAACGATCCGGCAGCGCGGCACAAGCACCGCATCGAGACCGAAACTGAAGTCGCGGATGGCGATGCAATATCGACCATCTTCAGCCAGCTTGGCTATGCTCCCGCCTTCACCTATGAGAAATGGCGCAGCGAGTATGCAGATGCGTCCGGCCACTGCGTGATCGATGAGACACCGATCGGCCTCTTCGCCGAACTGGAAGGGCCGCCGGAATGGATCGATGCAACCAGCCAGCGGCTGGGTCTCGATCCCTCTGAGCTGAGCACGCTCAGCTATGGACGCCTTTTTGAGGAGTGGCGCGAGGCCACGGGGAGTTCCGCGACCGATCTGACATTCGCCGCGATTCCGCAATAAGGCAGAGCACGAAACCGTTCAGATACCCCCGGCAACTTTAGCATTCAAGCTTTTCAGAATTCCTGCCGATAAGCCTCTCAAACAGCGGAGTTCCCGCTTCCACGAGAGGTCTTCATGAATACTGCCAAATTTCGCCATTCTGCCTTCGCCGCCGGTTTCCAGCATACAGCTCTGCTTTTACTGATTGCTCTTTTCTGCCTGCTCTTTGCCGTTCCCGGGCATGCCGATGACCGGCGGGTGGAAAGGCGCGTCCCTCCCGTCTATCCGGAGATTGCCAAGCGCATGCGCATCACAGGCATTGTCCACGTTGAAGCCACAGTCGCTGCGGACGGCAGCGTAACCGCAGTCAAAGCCACGAACGGCAACAAGATGCTCAGCCCCGCCGCGGAAGATGCCGTGAAGCGCTGGAAGTTCGTGCCCGGAGACGGCCAGTCCACCGTCGGCATCGATGTCAACTTCGAAACAAACTAAATCTAACCGGGCTACCCCTAAGGACAACACCGCCATGTCATTCACGCAGTCGCGCCTGACCAACAAACTACGTCTCAGCACCGGCATATTGATCCTGAGCATCCTGCTCGGCTCATGCGCCGCATACCTCAAGATGCGCCAGGCCAGCCGGCTCTCTGAGAACGTTGCCACCGACCAGATCCCGGCGCTCTCGGCAGTGCGCGATCTGCGCCTTGCCATGATTGACTCCTCCAATGCTCTGAAATCTTACATGCTCTTCGGCGGCATAGACGCCGGTATGGCCAGCCGTTATCGCGAGATGCTGGAAAAAGATAAAACAGCGTCCAATCTCGCCATCGCGCAGATACAGGCCCGGCGCCAGGTGATTGACAGCATGGCGGGCGCGGCCCAGGTCGATGCCCTGCTGAACGAATATCGCGCCTTCGCTGCCGGGCAGGATCGCGTGGAAACTATGGCCATCGGCCAAGGCAGCGATGCCACGAGCAAGGCTTACGACCTGTTGCAGGGCGAGGTCTCCGACCATGAAAATGCCTGCCGCAAGGCGGCGTCCGCCGTGGTGGATGCGGTGATGCAGGTCGCGAATGCCAGCCTGTACGAGACCGTGCACTCTTTGCATCTCCAGGCCATCTATCTTTGGCTGGCCATTCTCTTCGGCGGCATTCTGGGCTCCGTCGTCTCTGAGCTTTCGAT
>JAATFH010000201.1 GCA_015655315.1 Terriglobales bacterium | reverse complement strand
CACCGAAAGGGCTATGTGCCTGTGTTTTTGACACGACAGATCGGGTACAGCATATGTTCTGGCGTTTTCTCGAAGATGGCCATCCGGCTGCGCGTGGAACTTCTCACGATCAGAAGACCGGGGTCATTCAGGAACTGTATACGCGAATGGACGGCCTTGTGGGGCGCGTAATGGATCAACTGGACGAGAAGTCGTTGCTGATGGTGATTTCCGATCACGGCTTCAAATCGTTTAAGCGCTGTGTGAACGTGAATGCATGGCTGCATCAGCATGGGTATCTGGCCCTGAAAGAGGGAAAAACGGAAAGCGGAGACTGGTTCGAAGATGTGGACTGGTCTCGAACCCGGGCATACACAATGGGCCTGAATGGCCTCTATCTTAATCTCAAAGAACGCGAACGCTATGGAGTTGTCACTGCGGGCGAAGAGGCCGATGCTCTTAAGCAGGAACTGCGCCAGAAGCTCGACGGACTCATCGATCCTGCGTCGGACAGGAAAGGCATCAGTGGAGTCTTCGACAGCGACACTGTCTATGCAGGTCCGTATGTGGACAATGCGCCGGACCTGCTTATCGGGTATGGCGATGGATATCGTGCCTCCTGGGATTCAGTGATGGGCAAGGTCACTAATACCATCTTCGAAGACAACATGAAGGCATGGAGTGGAGATCATTGCGTCGATCCGAGACTCGTTCCTGGAATACTCATCTCAAACCGAAAGTTCGAAACAGTAGACCCTGCGATTGTGGATGTAGCTCCAACAATTCTGCAACTGTATGGTCTCCTCCCGCCGGAACATCTGGATGGCAAAGCGTGGAAAATGCAGTCGGCGAGCTGAGTGAGTATCGAGAGAATACGCGCAATGATAAAGGGCAAAGATGATCACGATTGTTTCAGGACTACCACGGTCTGGCACCTCACTGATGATGCAGATGCTGGCCGCGGGCGGAATGCACATCCTTACCGACAACATTCGCTCAGCAGATGAGGACAACCCGCGTGGCTACTGTGAGTGGGAACCGACTAAGCATCTGTCGGAAAATCCCGAGTTGATTACGCATGCCGAAGGCAAAGCAGTGAAGGTCGTTTCAGAATTACTGTTCACTCTCCCCCCAAAACACGACTACAAAATTATCTTCATGGAACGGCCGCTTAAAGAGATTCTTGCGTCCCAGGACGTGATGCTCGGAAGGCGCGGCAAGAGCAACAGTGCTGACAACCGAGAGATCATCCGTGCGTTTGAGGAGCACCTGAAGAGGGTGACTGAGCTTCTGATCGAAAGAGACAACTTCTCCAGCTGTCGCATCGGCTATCGGAAGCTCATCCAAGATCCCTGGAACTATGTGGAACAGATCGGCGAGTTTCTCGGCCTCTCTCTGAATACCGTTGCGATGACACAGCAAGTGGACCTTTCCTTGTATCGTAATCGTTGAAGATTTCAATACAAAAATAACATTCCTCTGATGCAAAATTTATCTTGACTTTGAGCCGGTAGTTTTTTAGCGTAAACGGCAATCCGCTGCAGCAACATGGAAACACTCTGTAGTCGGATGTAATACCGGGATCAGGTCATTCGGAAAGAAATTTGCATGGCTATTTAGCTCCATCCGAGTTGTCCTTTTCATGTTTCAATACAAGAATATTATTCCTTTATAGAAATTAAATATTGACTTTGAAGGCGCAGCCGCATTAGCGTAGCCAAAACCCGCAAAGAATCATCGCTGAGGGGCCGCTGGTTAAAAAGAAAATAAAAGACGAGGTGATGGGCATGACGCGTCGAGCTTTACTGAGTGGGCTATTTGGAATACTCATGTTGATGTGGCTGCCGGGTGCCCGTGAACTCCGCGCTCAAACAGTGCAAGGGCAAATCAACGGAACGATCACAGATACGAGCGGAAATGCCGTTGCCGGCGCGAGTATTATCCTGAAAAGCCTGGATACCAATACCGAGCGAACGAGCCAGAGTTCGACCTCTGGGGTCTATTTCCTTTCCAGCATCCAGCCCGGCCGTTACTCCATGACTGTGTCGGCTCCGGGGTTCGAGTCTTACACCGTCTCCAACTTAACGCTCTCAGTGAACGAGTCCAGAACTGTAGATGCGCGGTTGGTGGTGGGCGCGGTGACACAGACAGTAGAGGTACAGGGCGGAGCCGTATCCCTGAACACGACCGAGGCAACCATCGGTACCGTTGTTGGACAGCGCGATGTGGTTGCCATGCCACTCAACGGTCGCAACTTTACTGAGCTGATTCAGCTGACTCCAGGAACAGCACCAGTACAGACCGGTCAGCAAAACTCTTTCATCATCACGGGCGGGATCAGCCCTGCAGTCAACGGCATGAGAGCGCAGATGAATAATTTCACTCTGGATGGAGTGGACAACAACCAGCGCTTCTCAAATACCTATTCGGTCAGCCCTCCGCCGGATGCGATAGCCGAATTCAAGGTGGCTTCCCATCAGACAGGAGCGGATGTGTCATTGGCTGCGGGCGCAAACGTGAACCTGGTTACCCGTGGTGGCGAAAACACTGTGCATGGTGCACTCTGGGAGTTCATCCGGAATAACGATCTTGATGCTCGCAACTACTTCGATAATTTTCTAGGTAGCCCAACGCTACCGTTTCGGCAAAACCAGTTTGGCTATTACGTAGGCGGTCCGGTTTACATTCCGAAAATATTCGATGGACGGAAGAAGCGCACCTATTTCGCGACCTACTACGAAGGCCTTCGCTACAGCAGAAATAATACGTTGTTCGCGAACGTGCCTGACGATGCCGAGCGTTCTGGAAACTTTTCCGAATTATTGGGAGCGGTGGTCGGTACGGACTGTTTGGGGCGGACGATTCGCGATGGGCAGTTGTATGATCCGACGACGACCACCCCCGTCTCTGATCCGCGTTGTCCTGAGGGCTTTGTACGCAATCCCTATCCGAACAATACGATCCCATATACACACCCTGTAGCTGCGGCCTATCTGAAGTACTACTTTCCTGAGCCTAATCGTTCGGGAACACCGAATCTCATTACTTCGCAGCTGGCGACGCAGACTGCGAATCAATGGGGCATTCGCATCGACCAGTCCATCACTGACAAGCAACAGCTGTATGGACGAGTTTCCTTCTATAACTGGGTGAGCACCTCGCCCGGCAGTCTGCCAGCCAACCCGACTCAGCAACAGAATCACGGCGCCAATATTGCTATTCACTACACACGTGTCTTCAGTCCCGATTTCCTTATGGATCTCATGGCGGGTTATAACCGATCTGGCATCCCGCTCTACAATCCGGGCATAGGTGGCGCTGACGGTGACGCTTTTGATCAGGCGGTTGGGCCGAATTTCTATAACAAATTTGCTGCCAGCGGCAATGTGCCGGCAGGGCAGTCATTGGGTGGTGGACAGTTTAATTCGCCGAGTTTTGTCAGTTACGAGCTGGCCAACCCGGATTCCACCTACCAATACAACGGCGACTTCAAGAAGGTGACAGGAAGACACGAGACTTCTTTCGGCTTCCGCTATACGCGATACCGGCATATCGCTAGACCTCAAGGCGCGGCCAGCCAGGGATATGTGCCGGATACGACTGATCTGCCTGGCTATTCGACGACTGGCAACTCGTTGGCCAGCTTCATGCTGGGCTATCCCACTCAGACGACCCAGGCGATCATCCCTTATTTCAACGATTGGGGAAACATCTACAACGGCTATGTTGGCGACACATGGAAGGTGACGCCCAGCTTCACGTTGAATCTAGGCATGCAATACGTGTATGCGTCTCCGCCGCTGGTGCAGAGGAATGAGATCTCACTTTTTGACTGGGACCTCGCGCAGACCCAGCCCGACGCTACCGACTTTACGTATGCCTACTACTGGTGCGCAACGAACCCCATCACTGGTGCGCCCCCAAACTGTCCGCGTAACAGCATCATGGAACCGGACAGAACTAATTTTGCACCACGACTTGGAATTGCTTATTCCATATCGCCGAAGACTGTGTTCCGCTCGGGCGTCGGTTTCTTCTACGATTTCAACTCGAACATCGAACAGAATAGTATCCGCGTTTCGACCGGTGTTTATCCATTCGGCAGCTCAATTTCTGTGAGCGGGCAGAACCTGACGACACTTGGTACCCTTTCTCTCGACAATCCTTATCCGGTAGCGCCTGGCAGTGCTCCGATTCCGAACCAGAGCATCAACCGTTTCAACAAGAATCCATTTGCCATCGAATACAACCTTGGCATTGAGCAGATGCTTCCGTTCTCCATGAAGCTCTCCGCCGACTATGTAGGTGGGTTGGGGCGGAGACTGATTGTTTCATTGCCGGAGAACATTGCCGTGCTGGGTTCAGGCAGCATCAATTCGCGCAGACCTGTTCATAATGCGGGTGTCTTCCCGTGGAGGAACAACTTCGGGAACTCCACTTACGATTCACTGCAACTCAAACTTGAAAGAGAGTTCCGTTCCGGACTGACATTCCTGAATTCATATACCTATTCGAAGTCGCTCGACATCGCGAGCGACGCCAACGGATATTTGGGGGCGCCGGCTTACACGTTTAATCCAGGTCTCTCGCACGGGCCATCTGACTTCGACATCACTCACATAAACACTACATCTCTTGTGTATCAGTTGCCGTTCGGGCGCGGCAGAATGTTTGCTGCAAATGTGAACCGAGCTCTGGATTATCTCATCGGAGGGTGGGATGCTTCGAGCATCATCACGCTGCGCAGTGGATTGTGGTCGACTGTCACTCTCGGTCAGGACAACGCGAACATCGGCGATATCACGGGATCACAGACCGCGAACCTGATATCAGACAAATTTCCAAGCGGGACTAAAACGAGAGCGACATGGTTCGCCCCTTCGGCTTACGCGCTTCCTGCGTTCGGTACACTCGGCAATTCTGGAAGGAACTCGCTCAAAGGTCCGGGATATAAGAATGTAGATTTTGCGCTAATGAAGAATTTCGCTATATGGGAAAGCATGCACCTGCAATTCCGTTCGGAGTTCTTCAACATCTTCAACCATACAAATTTCCAGAACCCCACGACCGTGATCTCCAGTCCAAACTTCGGTCAGATCCTTTCCGCGTATCCATCGCGCGAGATTCAGGGAGCATTGAAGCTGGTGTGGTAACTGCGCCTCGAAATCGATGATATGGATGTCGCTGCCATCGTTACTGGCGGTGAGTGATGTACAGGTTAAGTAGCACCGAACAGTAATCGGAGCAGACAGCGAATAAGGCTGTGGCGAACGTGACCATGATCGAGACTGTGTACTGGATGGGTGGGTCTTCGGAGATGTTTCAGTGATGGCGGGGACCCTTCGCATCGGCATTGCCGGTATTACTCAGGAGTCGAATACATTCGCTCCGGGCTTCTCGACACTGCAGGACTTTGCTATCACCGAGGGCGACGATGTTATTCAATTGAGCCTGGGCACGAATACAGAAGTAGGCGGATTCCTGCACGAGTTGAATCTGCTCGGTGCAGAGACCATCCCGCTACTTTCATCGTGGGCCGTATCAGCCGGGCCTGTCGAAGACGTCGCTTTCGAAAAACTGTCAGAGTTGTTGCTTGCGAAACTTGCAGGACTTGAACTTGACGGACTGCTGCTTGCACTACACGGAGCATGGCTGAGTACCTCCTATCCGTCTGCGGACGCAGAGCTTGTCCGGCGCATCAGGAAGGTTGTTGGGCCGAACTTGCCGATCGTTGTAACGTTAGATTCGCACGCGAACGTAACGCCTTCATTGCTCAAGGAAATCGATGGCTTGGTTGGATACGGAACGTATCCTCACGTGGACATGGGCGAGACAGGGCAAAAAGCCACACGGATGCTTTTTGCGATTGTCACGCAGAAGATAACGCCACACATTTATTGGCTTCCCATTCCACTCCTGGCTCCACCGCAAAGCGCCACCACAGACCAATCACCGATCTGCGACATCCTCGAACGATTCCACGCCGAGATTCCTGCAGATTCTGTGCTCTCTTCTTCGCTTTTTTATGTGCAACCGTGGCTTGACCTTGAAAAGGTCCACGGTTGCCTATTGGTTGTTGCTAAGTGCAAGAGCGATTCGATCCCGTCTGCATTAAGTCGTATTGCACAGGAATTGTGGGATCGGCGGACTGAGTTCGTCGTCGAGTGGACAGAGCCGGACCAACTGATCACTGAAGTAGAAAAAGCAAAAGACCGGCCGGTAATTGTTTCCGAGGCTTTCGATGGCCCTTCTGGAGGAGCGCCGGGAGACAATCCCGGGCTGCTCTCGATCCTGTTGCCTCATAGGAATCAACTGACCGCGTGTTTATTCGTTGTCGATTCAGCAGTAGCAGAGCGTGCTTTTGAGATTGGTATAGGTGGACAGTATGAGGGCCCACTCGGTGCAGTGAGCGACTTGCGGTTTGGCGAGCCGGTGGCGATTAAAGCAAGCATCCAGCACTTAAGCGATGGCGAGTTTGTGCTGAAAGGACCCGTGTTCACCGGCCGTAAGGTGAGCATGGGCCCAACTGCGGTCCTCGAAGCGGGTGAATTGAAAATCGTAGTTGGATCCCGTCCGGTATTTGTCATTGATCCGGAGCTTTATCGAAGCCAGCAGATTGAGCCAGCCGAGCAGGACATTGTTGCAGTGAAATCTCCGACATTGTTTCGTCCCGGATATGCGTCCATGCTCGGTCATGTTTTGCACCTTGATATGCCAGGCGTCTGTCGAGGAAATCTGACGAAAGTTCCATTTGTGAACATCGGCCGTCCTATCTATCCCCTCGACGATTTCACATGGGAGGCGCAGGAAGAATCGGTTGCTTGTTTTGTGAGGAAGAGAACGACCTGAGGAGGCTGGAAATCAGGCTTCTTGCACAAGCGCATTTCAAACGACTCATGACAGAACGGCATAGGGGAAAGAAGAGTTGAGAAGTTATCAGAAATCGTTCGATTTATATGAAAGAGCGCGCAAGTCACTTGCAGGAGGAGTGTCCAGCGCCTTCCGCGCGTCGGAGCAGCCTCATCCTCTCTTTTACTCGCATGCCAAGGGCGCACGATTGTGGGATGTGGATGGAAATGAATCTCTGGACTTTACGCTGAGCCAAGGCCCGATGCTGCTGGGACATTCACACCCTGCGGTTGTCGATGCAGTCCAGCGCGCGAACGCGCTTGGTCAGCTATATGCCGCTCAACATCTGGAGGAGTTGGAACTGGCCGAATCTCTCCAGCGACTGATTCCATGCGCGGAACTGGTTCGCTTTTCCGTGTCGGGTTCTGAAGCAGCGCAGGCAGCATTGAGAGTTGCGAGGGCGTACACGGGTCGCGCGAAGTTCATCAAGTTTGAAGGACACTATCATGGTTGGCTGGACAGTGTGGCGTTCAGCATCAATCCGAAGGCCGGCCAGCCGAGCAATCAGCCGGTGCCCTGGACCTCGGGAATTTCAGAGGTGGTAGCGCAGGATGTCATCGTTCTTCCCTGGAATGATCTGCAACAGCTTGAAAGCGTGCTGGAGCAACGTGGATCTGAAGTCGCTGCGGTAATTACGGAACCAATGATGTGTAACAACGGCTGCATCCTGCCAGAGAGTGGATTCTTAGAAGGACTGCGCGCGGCTTGTTCGCGTTCCGGATCTCTGTTGATTTTTGACGAGATCATTACCGGGTTTCGTATATCGCTCGGTGGTGCACAAGACCACTTTCACGTTACGCCTGACCTCGCAATCTTCGGCAAGGCGATGGGCAGCGGATTTCCCATCAGCGCGTTGGTAGGCAAGCGTCAATATATGGAGTTGCTGGCCGAAGGAAAATCCCTTCAGGCAGGAACGATGAATGCTCAGAATGCATCAGTTGCTGCTGCTCTTGCGACAGTCTCAGAGCTGGAGAGCGGGGCCGCAGTAATTTATCCCGAGTTCTTCCGTCAGTCGCAGGAGTTGCGAAAGTCCCTCGGCGATAGCGCGCGAGAGCATGGTCATCAAATTCTCATTCAGGGATTAGGCCCTGCATTTCACATGGGCTTTACGTCTTCCAGTAAGGTGACAGACTACCGGGGAACGCTCGCATACGACAGCGCAAAGTACCAGCGATTCGTAAGAGGGATGAGAGAAAAAGGCGTTCGGCTGATCTCAAGAGGGCTTTGGTATTTATCGGCTGCACATACTCAGATGGATATTGAGCAGTGCATGGAAGCAGCTCGAAAAACGCTGGCCGAGATGAAGTCGAATTAGAACGCGCAATAACAATTGGAGGAGGAGCGAGTGAAGAGAAGGAACTTCTTATATGCAATGGGAGGAATGGCAAGCCTCGCAGCTTATAACGGCTGGGGCTCGCTGATTCCCGATGCAAGCTCCGGCTCGAAAGAAAAAGTCGTCGGAATGTATATCCACCAACATTGGCCTTATAACCATCCCTATGCCGCACGCACCTGGACGGTGGAAGACTATCGCGGCTACGCTGGAGCCTTGAAGAAGCTCGGCGTGAATACTTTGGTGATCTGGCCGTTGCTGGAAACGATGCCGAATCCCCTTACGCCCAGCGATGAGGCGAACCTCGCTAAAATTGGAAGCATAATCGACATGCTGCATAACGAACTCGGCATGCGCGTGATGATCACGCTATGTCCGAACATCGTTGCAGATAATGCGATCGCTGCACAGGCGCCCTTTGAGAAAAGGCACTTCTTCTACTGCGATAAGTTTATCGATCCGGGCGATCCCGTTGCTGTGAAACAGATGGTTGCATGGCGTGGAAAACTAATGCAGCCTCTCGCAAAGGCGGATGGCGTCGTGATTATCGACAGCGATCCGGGAGGCTATCCAGGATCGACAAATAGCCAGTTCGTAAATCTGCTGGATCAGCATCGTCATATGTTGAATCGTCTTCGTCCAGGCATTGAACTCTACTACTGGATGCATGTGGGCTGGGAAGCCTATTGCCGCTACTACCAGACCGGCAAGTTCAGCTGGGGTACGCCTGATGAAGCTGTCGATATCCTGACCAAGCTTAAAAAAGTTGATCCACGTCCGTGGGGAATTACGATCCACACGATGGATCCACCGCCGAATGGAACGGACCTGCAGCTCGCGGAGCGGTTTGGAGTGGCTGCAACTTCACTTGCCTTCAACTATGGTGCAATCGAGGGAGAGCCCACATTTCCCATGACGAACTTCGGCGGAGATGCGGCTTATAACGCAGGTCGTGCCAGCGCGCCTGGAGGTGTTGTAGGCAATGCGCAAACGCATTGTGTTCAGCTTCCAAATACATATGCGTTTTTCCGAGGTGCGACCGGGACCGCCGCCCCCCCGGATCCGGACTCCCTCGACTTCGCGCCCGGGCTGATCCAGGACCAGGGTCAGCTTATTCTGCGCGGATGGCAGGCGGTTGCAGGCACCGATTCTGTTCAGATGCGAGATACGGCCGACAAGCTCGAATCGTTGTCTAAGAAAACACTTGTGCCAGGACCGCTGAGCGGACTTCTGTTCAGCAGTCCACAACGCTTCCTGGTTGATCTCGTCATGGAGTTGCGCCTCCATGCGGCCTTCACAGAATTTGTCGCCGCTTCTAATCAAGGCCACGACGTCAAGACGTCATTTCGCGAGTTTGTGCAATCGGCTTCTGCCTGGCAGAAACGACACGGTTACGAATGTGCGTGGAGTTGGCCAGGCATGACCGAGAGCCTGAAGAAGCTCCAGTCTCCAGAGATCGATAAGGTACTGGACGAAAAAGGGCAGGGAAAAACTCCAGCCGACGAGATCGCCGACCACTTCAGAATCACAGAGACTTACACACCGCGTTTACTAGCGGCAATGGCAGATGCTTCGAAGAATATGGGATAACGCTGCGTATCGTTGACTAGTAAATGGCTCCGATGATCTCGCATATGTTGAGAGGACGGGACAGTGAATAGAAGAACGTTTCTGTATCTTGGAGGGGCTCTCACCGGCTTTGCGATTCCTTCTGTAAAGAAGACGCTTCTCTTTTCAGAGTCTCTGAGCGCTGCACCAGCGGGAAAATTATTGGGAATGTATGTTCACGAAGGTTGGCCCTACAATCATCCCTACGCAGCGCGTACCTGGATTGTGGAAGACTGGCGCGGATATGCTGATGGTCTCAGCAAGCTGGGTTTCAATACTTTCATCATCTGGCCAGCCATTGAAACAATGCCCGATCCCTTAACGGATAGCGACCGTGCCCACCTTGAGGTTACGGCAAGTGTCGTGCGGATGCTGCGGGAGGAGTTTCATTTTCGTGTTTACATCACGCTTTGTCCGAATGTTGTTCCTTATCCGCAGGTAGCTGCGCGCTACAGCTTTGAGACCCGGCCTCTGTTCGCTTCTATTACTCTGCTCGATCCATCAGATACCAAGGCAGTAAAAGCTATGCTTGATCGATGGGAGAAGATACTGAAACCTATGGCAGAGATGGATGGCTTAGTATTGATCGACAGCGATCCCGGTGGATATCCCGGTTCGACAAACGCTCAGTTCGTCAGTCTTCTTCATGAATATCGAAAGATGCTTGACCGGCTTCGTCCCGGTATCGAGGTCGTCTACTGGATGCATGCGGGATGGGAGACATATTCCCGCATGGAGAAGACCGGAGTTTTTCAATGGGGAGATCCCGCGGTCTCGGAGGATGTTCTGGTTCGCCTGAAAAAAGTAAAAATGGATCCCTGGCGGATTACGATCCACACCTACGATGCTCCTCCCAATGGAACAGATCTGAAGCTTGCGGAGAAGATGGGCCTTGCGTCTACCTCTCTGGCTTTCAACTATGGGGCGCTGGAGGCCGAGCCATCTTTTCCTCTAACGAATTTCGGTGGCGAAGCAGCATTCAAGGCCGGTGAGTTCAGCGCTCCCGGTGGAGTGGTGGGCAATGCTCAGACACACTGCATGCAGCTGCCGAACACGTTCGCACTTGCCCGCGGCGGAGAAGGGAAGACGCTGCCGACGTACGATGACTACGTTCAGTTTGCCAACCAGTTGATAGAGGGTAAGGGGCAGGCGATTGTTGCCGGATGGAAGGTCTTGTCTGGGACTGACTCCGTCGCGATGCGCAGCGCTGCAACTCAGCTTCAAACAATCGCCGGTGAAGATTTAAATCCCGGTCCGCTGAAGGGGTTGCTCTTTGGCGATCCGCATAGGTTCGTAATCGATCTTGTGATGGAACTCCAGTTAAAAGCGGCTTTCGAGGATTTTGTAACTGCAACGCAGCAGAACTCAGAGGTTAAACAGACTCTTAAGACATTTGTGGATGCGGCCGACGCGTATCAGAAGCGAACGGGCTATCAGTGTTTATGGGGTTGGCCCAATCTCCAGGAAGCGCTGATGACCCTGAAATCGCCAAAGATCGATGCAATTCTTGATGAGACAAAGTTCGCCACCGAATTGATCAACAATACGGGGATCGCAACGCTTGGCGACGCATACCACAATCGCTATAGCGATGGGTTCATGCGTGCGGAAACATCGACTCCTCGTCTGATCGCGGCTATGAAAGACGAGTTAGCGAGGCTTCAGGAAACTCCATGACCTCTTATCCGACAAACATTCATCATCGGAACTACGGCTGCCGTTTGCGCGAGTTTGTCCTCAATGATTACAGGGCAGTCACACTCGAAAACGAAACTATCAGGGTGACAATTCTGCTGGATAAGGGAACAGACATCTACGAATTTCTTTATAAGCCCAAAGATGTCGATTTCCTCTGGAAATCAAGCCTCGGCCTCAGGTCGATGAAAAACTTTCGGTCTATGAAGGCAGGCGCAGGCGGAGAGTTCCTGGATTTCTATGAAGGAGGATGGCAGGAGTTGTTTCCTTGGGGTGGACACGCGTCAGAGTATCGCGGAGTAAACACAGGCCTTCATGGAGAAGTAGCACTGGAACCCTGGGATTGTCGTATCGAAGTGGACACCCCGGAGCAGGTTACGATTGCTTGCTCCATTCGCACCCGGAGAGCCCCTTTTCTCCTCACCAAGAGGTTTACACTACATCGCCATCGTGCCGCTCTTGAGATAGATGAGACTGCGTTCAACGAGAGCGACCATGAAATGCAATGTGTGTGGGGGCATCACCCCGCATATGGATGGCCCTTTCTGGATGACTCCTGCGTAATCGATCTTCCGCCCTGTCGGGTGATGACGCTAGGCGCATTGGATGAAACCAGTCGTCTCAAGGAGAACGCAGAGAGCTCGTGGCCATGGTCCCAGTTGCGT
>JAATFH010000377.1 GCA_015655315.1 Terriglobales bacterium | reverse complement strand
TCGCGGATCGCAGCGCATCTGGCCAATGCCGGTTTACCGGTTGTGCTCCTCGATATCGTTCCTTTCAATACGGACGCCGCTGACCGCACCCGCATCGCGGCACAGGCCATTCAGGCCCTGCTCAAATCGAAGCCCGCGGCTTTCTATGACAAGGCCAGCGCCGGCCTCATCACCGCAGGCAATTTCGAAGACGACCTGGCGCAGCTCAAAACCTGCGACTGGATCATCGAAGCCGTCACCGAAGATCTGGCCATCAAACAGGCGCTGCTCGAAAAAATCGCACCCTATCTGCGGCCTGACACCATCGTAACGACCAACACCAGTGGCCTGCCGGTCGCGTCTATTGCGGCGAAGATGCCTGCCAACTTCCGTGCACGCTGGTTCGGCACCCACTTTTTCAACCCGCCGCGCTATATGCGCCTGCTCGAAATCATCCGCACGCCGGAAGCGAACCCACTGGCCGTTACCGCCATCGCCGACTTCGCCGATCGCCGCCTCGGCAAGTCCATCGTCTACGCGCACGACACGCCGAATTTCATCGCCAACCGCATCGGCGTCTTTGCCATGCTGACGGCAACAGCCCTTATGCAGGAACTCGACCTCACCATTGAAGACGTCGACGCGCTCACCGGATCGAGCATCGGCTGGCCCCGCACCGGAACCTTTCGATTGGCCGACATGGTCGGCATTGACGTGCTCGCACACGTAGCCAGAAACTTCCAGAGCACGAAGGCAGAAGATGCAGCCGCAACCAGGCTGCCGCCCTTCATTGAAACCATGCTGGCCAACAAGTGGCTCGGCGACAAAACCGGTCAGGGCTTCTACAAGAAAATCCCCGACGCACCCGACCCCAAAAACAACCGGCTCGCGCTCGACTGGAAGATTCTCGACTACCGCCCATCGCAGCGCCCGAAATTCCCGTTGCTCGAAATGGCGAAGAACGCTGAAGCCCTGCCCGAGCGCCTGCAACTGCTCATCGGCAACGGCCCCGGAAAAGACAAAGCCAGCCAATTTCAATGGACGCTGCTCACCCGTATCTGGAACTACGCCGCCGACTGCCTGCCCGAGATCGCAGACGACCTCGCCTCCATCGATCGCGCCATGCGCACCGGCTTCAACTGGGAACTTGGTCCCTTCGAAATGTGGGACGCCGTCGGCGTACCACAGAGCGTTGAGCGCCTGCGCGCGCGCAATGAGCATGTCAGTCCTCAGGCCGAAGCGCTCCTCGCCTCCGGTAAAACCGCCTGGTATAGCGACGCCGCGCAGGGACGAGCCGAGTTCCATCTGTCCACCCACGACTATCGGCCAGTCCATCAACCCGAAGGCATCGCCAACATCGCAGCCTTCAAACGCGCCAACGGCGTCATTCGCAAAAACGCAGGCGCGTCGCTCGTCGACATCGGCGAAGGCATCGCCTGCATCGAGCTGCACTCCAAGAAAAACGCCATCGGCGATGACATCGTTTCGCTCATAACGCAAACGCTCCATCCCGACAGCGAGCATGTCCGAAACTTCCGCGGCTTCGTCATCTCCGGCGACGCCTCCGATTTCTCCGTCGGCGCTAACCTCATGCAGCTTTTGCTCGCCATGCAGGAGGGCGACTGGGACGAAGTCGATCTTGCCGTCCGCGCTTTTCAGCGCATGACCTCATCCATCAAGTTCTGCCCGCGCCCCGTCATTGCTGCGCCTTTTAACCTCTGCCTTGGCGGAGGCGTGGAAATCTCGCTCCACGCCGCAGCCCGCCAGCCGAGCGCGGAACTCTACATGGGTCTCGTCGAGGCCGGAGTCGGTCTCGTCCCCGCAGGCGGCGGTACCAAAGAGATGGCGCTGCACGCCGTCGATGCCGCATCAGTCGAATCCGGAGTAAGCCCGACAGAGGCTCCGCTTAAGTTCGCACTCTCCGGTGAGTTGCAGGACGCCCTAAGGCAGCGCTTTGAAACCATCGGCATGGCGAAGGTCTCAACGTCGGCTGCGGAAGCACGCGGTCTCGACCTGCTGAAGTCTTCCGACAAAATCACGCTGCACCGTGAACGCCTGCTGCTCGATGCCCGCGAGACGGCCATCTACCTGGCCGAATCCGGGTACGCCGCGCCCATCCCGCGCACGCAGATTCCTGTCCCCGGCGATCAGGTCGCCGCAACGCTAAAGCTCGGCGTGCACCTGATGCGTCAGGCCGAATACATCAGCGACCACGACGCCAAAATCGGGCATCACATCATACGCATTCTCTGCGGAGGCAGCGTCACCCCGGGCACCTTCGTCACCGAGCAGTATCTGCTCGATCTCGAACGCGAGGCCTTCGTTTCACTCTGCGGCGAGCGCAAGACGCAGGAGCGCATCGCCTTCACACTCAAGACCGGAAAGCCACTCAGAAACTAAACCAATGCGAAGGCTGCACAAGTTCGTCGTCTGGACCGCGCTCATCGCCGCGCCGTTTATTGCATCAGCGCAGGAAAGTGAGCAGGTACTGCGCGGTCACAAAGGTGATCAGTCCTACGCCTTCCGCATGCTGCCGCCGGCCACATTCACCGAGCTGCCCGCGCCCATTCGCCGGGACCTCGAAAAACGCCGCTGCCTGATCCCGCAGTCCTACGAAGCGCGAATGCCTGAGAATGTGATCCACGGCGCATTTCGCGAGAAAGGCTCAACCGACTGGGTCGCACTGTGCTCGCAGAATGGCACCTCGACGTTGCTCGTCTACTGGGACAGCTCCGCCGCCAAGCCGGAAGAGATTGCGGCGCAACCCGACACCGACACCGCCGACCCCCACGACGAAACCAATATGCTCGGATACGCACGCGGCATCGATCCGGTATCCCCCAACGTTATTGGCGAGACGCTGGTCAATAAACCCTACGGCCCCTTCGATCACGACGGCATCAAGGACGCGCACATCGAGAAGTCGTCCGTCATTCACTACTTTAAGAACGGCACATGGATGACCCTGCAGGGAAGCGAGTGACGATCATCATGATTCCTCACTACGACTTCGGATTCGCTCAGAATGACGGAACGCGACACTCCGGCTATAACGTTTTCCTCTACGGTTAAGTTTTCTTCATGTATATGAGGGTCAAGCAATGAGAGATGCAGTCATCGTCAGCAGTGTTCGCACCGCCGTCGGCAAAGCCCCGAAGGGGGCGCTGGCCTTCACCCGTCCCGACGACCTCGGAGCCATCGCCATCAAAGGCGCGCTTGAGAAAGTTCCCGCGCTCGACCCTAAAGAAATCGAAGACGTAGTGATGGGCTGCGCCATGCCCGAGGCGGAGCAGGGAATGAACGTCGCCCGCATCGCCAGCCTGCGAGCTGGGCTGCCGGTCGAAGTCTCGGCCATGACCATCAACCGCTTCTGCTCCTCTGGATTGCAGTCCATCGCCATCGCCGCCGACCGCGTCCGCTCCGGCTCCGCTGAAGTCATGCTCGCCGGTGGGGCCGAATCGATGAGCATGATCTCGATGGGAGGGCGCAAGATCAGCGCCAACCCATGGCTCATCGACCACTACGCCGACACCTATCTCTCCATGGGGCTCACCGCCGAGCGCGTGGCCGCAAAATACGGCATCACCCGCGAGCAGGCCGATGCCTTTTCGCTTAAGAGCCACGAGAAAGCGCTCACCGCAACCCAGTCCGGCAGGTTCGACGAAGAAATTGTGCCAGTCACAGTAACAAATTCCACGCCGACAAAAAATCCGGCAAAGCCCGAAGTCAGAACCAGCGAATTCAAGAAAGACGAAGGCCCTCGTGCCGACACCTCGCTCGAAGCGCTGGCGAAACTCAAGCCCGCTTTCCACGCAAAAGGAACCGTAACAGCAGGGAACTCGTCACAAACCTCCGACGGAGCCGCCGTGGCAGTCGTCATGTCATCCGACCGCGCACAAGCCCTGAATCTCAAGCCGCTGGCAAGATTCGTCGGCTTCGCCACCGCCGGATGCCTACCCGAAGAGATGGGATTAGGCCCAGTCTTCGCCATCCCCAAAGCCCTGAAGCTGGCCGGACTGACACTCGATCAAATCGACCTCATCGAACTGAACGAAGCCTTCGCTGCCCAGGCATTAGCCGTTATCCAGCAAGCCGGACTCGACCCCACAAAAGTAAATGTCAACGGCGGAGCCGTTGCCTTGGGCCACCCGCTAGGCTGCACCGGAGCCAAGCTTACCGCTACGCTGCTCCACGAAATGAAACGCCGTCAGCTCCGCTACGGATTAGTAACGATGTGCGTAGGTGGCGGCATGGGTGCTGCTGGGATTTTTGAAAACCTGAATTGAGGCTTAATTGAAGAGTTTGGGGTCGCCCATCTTCTGCGAAACAGAAGATGGGCCAAGACTGCAGACTCTTTATTGCACAGTCAGAGTTACCGTTGTTGAAGCAGTGATGCTTGCATCGGCAGTATCAGTTCCCGTCACGGTAAACGTGTAGTTGCCTGCAGTTGTTGCTGGTGTGGTGGGAGATGTTGGTGGTGGCGGCGCTGATTTCGATGAACCTCCACCGCATCCGATTGCTCCGACGGCACAGACGATCAGCAAGATTCCCAACATCGACATCCAGCGTCGACGGCGTGACGGTACACCGAGCATGATGAGCCCAGCCAGGATGCCGCCGCTACCAAGCTCCCACAAACCTAAGTGTGATGGTTGCGCAAGAGCGGTATTTGTCGCGGCTTTTGTCTGCATGGTTAAGGTTGCAGTTCCATTTCCGCTCGCGGTAATCGCTACGCTTGTCGGATTCAAACTGCAGGTCGGCGTGCTTTGAGCTCCTGAGGGCGAGCTTGTTAAAGAACAGGCCAGCTTCATCGTGCCCGAGTAGGTGGAGCTCGCGGACAGAGTTACCTTAGAAGTACCGGCAGCCCCCGCAGCCACTGCAGCAGGCGCAGATACCGTCATTACAGCCGGAGACACTGTCACCGTCGTCGTCTGGTTGATGCTTTTGTATATCGTATCGCCTAGGTATGTTGCGCTGATGGTATTGCTACCGCCGCTCAGAGACTCGGGGGTGACAGTAAAACTTACTGCGCCATTCGTCAGCGGTTTTTGATCCCAGTAGCTAACGCCAGTCAAGGTTAGCGCTCCAGTCGGTGTTGGCTGACCGCTTGCTCCAGCAACGGAAACCGTGACCGTGACACTCTGTTGATTAGTAACGTTCAAGGCAGACGGCGTTACGGTTAACGAAGGAGTATTGGTTCCTGGCTCAGTCACAACCACAGTGGTGGCCACCGAGTCTGCAGCGGTGTAGTTGCTATCTCCTCCATAGGATGCTACGACGGTGTTGTTGCCGACAGGAAGAGTCATGTCAATCCAGGTTGTTTCACCATGGTTGTCTAGAGAGGATGATGCGCCAATAGAGGTGCCGCGAACGTCCCAATTTGCATCGCCGGTTGGCGTAAGACCGCTTCCACTTACGGTTGCCTTCACCGTTACCCATGATCCTGGAGTTACGAAGGGCGTTAGAGAGGTAAGAGTGATGGTCGGTGTTCCGCGTTCAGCATCCAGCTTTAATGCACCGGACGTGCTGCCACTGGTGTATTTGCTGTCGCCGTCATAAACAGCCGCAATTAGATGGCTTCCAGTGGCCGGTGGCACAGCAAACCCCTGAGTTGTTGCGGTTGCGGTTTGGGTGGCTGCCATCAACAGTTGTTGATAGCCCACAATATCTGTTCTACCGTCTCCGTTGAAATCCCCTGCCTTGAGGGCAATAAGAGGTATCCCATTAACTGTCGCAGCAGGGGTGAATGCACCTGTACCATCTCCCAGGAAAACACCTCCCTGGATAACGAAGTTTGCGTGTATGTTGGTTGTCTGAATCATAAGGTCCGCCATTCCATCACCATTAAAGTCGCCGACGAATGCAGGGCCCGTGCCTGGCAGGTTTCCGTCGGACCAAAGTGTGAATGGACTTCCTGCTGCAGACATAAATGTTCCATCTCCATTGCCCAAAAGGATAGTGAGCGAATTGGCCGGAGTGTTATTGGGAAACGCGATATCTGTTTTGCCATCCCCATTAAAATCGCCCAGAACAATGGAAGATGGAGAACCACCCGTTAATGGCCCAGGCATTACTTGAGTGAATGTTCCATCACCATTGCCAAGAAGAATAGTTGCTGTTGCCCCGCTAGTGATTCCAATCAGGTCTGGAATGCCGTCTCCGTTGAAATCCCCCGTAGCGATAGTGGTGCTGGTTGTTGATGACGGGGCCGCGGTCGATGCAGTAAATGTTCCATCCCCTTTGCCCAGCAGAATGGTTATAAGGTTACTCGTTGTATTAGCTACGGCAATATCTGGAATCCCGTCGCCATTGAAATCGTTAATTGCGATTGACTCGTAAGTGCCGCCACTAGCTGTGATACTGCCTATGCTGAATGTTCCCGTTCCGCTTCCGAGAAGAACTGTGAGAGTTTGAGCAATGCCATTCCCCAGAACGAGGTCTGGAACACCATCTTCATTGAAGTCAGCGGACCCAAGGGCTGACACTTCCCAAGTGTTGCTTCCGTTTCCCAAGTCCAATGTCTCGGGTGCTGCAAAATTCCCATCTCCCTTTCCGAGCAGTGCCGTAACTACACTATGGAAACAAGGGTGGGTGCAAAGAACAGAGGCTGCCTGAACAACATCTGGAACTCCATCCCCATTAAAATCCCCTACAACCAGTTGGAGAGTATCGGAGATTACCATCGGATCGACTTGCTGAAAACTCAGAGAGGATAAGAAGTTCAGTCCTGCCGTGTTCTCAATTAGAGGTGCTGAACCTAGTGCAGCATAATTATTGCTGGTATCGACAAAGGAGATTGATCCAGTCGGTGCGGTACTGCCACCGCCTCCAGCAGTCGCCGTAAGTGTGTAGTTTCCGGGTTTGCCACTGGAAGCTATTGCGGTCGCACTCTGCCAGAGTCCACTCACCGAAAGTGCTACAGCTGCGGAGGTGCTACCCGAGAGGCTTGTCGTCCCGTGAGGCGTTCCCGCAAAAATTGCTTTGTAACTGTGGCCGCCGATGGCCGGAACAAGTTTGATGGATGCCGTTCCCGCGCTTGTCAACTGGGCTGTTCCCAGCAGATGAATGTCGGTACAAGCTGGGGCCGTTGCATCGCAGAAGTTCACTTGTCCTACAGTCGCTGCTGTGGCGCCATAATTGACCGTTGCTGTTAGCGTCACAGCACTTCCGGAGGTGACAGTCGTTACGACGCCATTCGTTGAAGTTACAGCCAGTGAGGTGGTGGTGGTTTGTATGGCGGCCCAGACGTTAAATGCAGGGATTACCCACAATAATGAAATTAGCGCGAGGCAGATATATTTAATCTTCAATCATAAGCTCCATCGTGATTTCTACTTAATAAGTCACGGCCGCTCAATATTTTATTAATTGTTAGCTAAAGATCAACTCTTATATCTCTATTGGGGAAATCAATCAATCTCAGCCAGCGCCGCGAGGTAACTAAGGTAATATTCACGTCGCTTCGTGTCTGTTACCGGTTGCTAAACCTTTTCATGGTTGATGAAAGCAAAAAATCGTAGAGAATTGGTCTGCACTGTCTCATAATGCTGCAGACCAATCTTCACCAAACAGGCGTAGGATGTTTCGTTGCACCAAAAACAGGAGCATCCGAAAAACATGGCCACCGCTACCACCTCCGTTCTCGCTAAAGCCGTCACCGGCGGAAGCTTCCTGATTGAAGAGCGCCAGCCCTCCGACATTTTCACGCCTGAAGACTTCAGCGACGAGCAGCGCCAGATCGCTGAAACCGCCGCGCAATTTGCCGCGAATGAAGTCCTCCCGGCCACAGACGAGATCGAAGCCAAGCACTTCGATGTGACCCGCGGACTGCTCAAAAAGGCCGGCGACCTCGGCCTGATGGCTGTCGATGTCCCTGAAGACTACGGCGGCTTAGCGATGGACAAGGTCACCTCCGCCATCATCGCCGACCGCATGTCCGTGCTGGCCAGTTTCTCCGTCGCCTTCAGCGCACACGTTGGCATCGGCACGCTCCCCATCGTCTGGTACGGGACGGATTCTCAAAAAGAAAAATATTTACCCAGGCTGGCATCAGGAGAATGGATCGCCGCCTACGCGCTCTCCGAAGCCTCATCCGGCTCCGACGCCATGAACATCCGCACCCGCGCCGTGCTATCGGACGACGGCCAGCACTACATCCTCAACGGCGAAAAGATGTGGATCACCAACGCAGGTTTTGCCGACCTCTACACCGTCTTCGCCAAAATCGCCGACCCGAAAGACCCGGACCCGAGCAAGACCAAAATGTCGGCGTTCTTGATCGAGCGCAACACGCCCGGCCTGACCGTAGGAGCAGAAGAGCATAAGCTAGGCATTCGCGGATCATCGACGTGCCCGCTGATCCTCTCCGATTGCAAAGTGCCCGCCGAAAACCTCCTCGGCGAAGCAGGCAAGGGCCACCACATCGCCTTCAACATCCTCAACATTGGCCGCTTCAAGCTGGGAGCGGCCTGCCTCGGCGGCGCTCGCACCTCGCTTGGCAACGGAATCAAATATGCGAAAGACCGCAAGGCCTTCGGCAAATCCATCTCCGACTTCGGCCTCATCCAGCAGAAACTCGCCGACTCCACCGCGCGCATCTTCGTCGGCGAAGCCATGACCTACCGCACCGTGGGCATGATCGACGCCGCCCTCGCGACCATCCCCGAAAATGAAGCCCACAACTCCCGCGAAATCCAGAAGCGCATCGAGGAATACGCCGTCGAGTGCTCCATCCTCAAAGTATGGGGCTCCGAAATGCTCGACGCCGTCGTCGATCACGTCGTCCAGATCTACGCCGGCTATGGCTACGTCCAAGAGTACCCCGCCGAGCGCGCCTAACGCGATGCCCGCATCAATCGAATTTTCGAAGGCACCAACGAAATCAACCGCCTCATCATCACCGGCTTCCTCATGAAGCGCGCCATGACCGGCCAACTCCCGCTGCTCGCTGCCATCAAGCAGCTCATGGACGAGGTCATGTCCCCGCCATCGCCCGGTTTCGATGACGCCGAACCCGACGCGCTCGCGCGCGAAGCACAAATTCTGGCCAATGCAAAGAAGCTTGCCCTGCTCGCCGCCGGAGCCGCCAGCCAGAAGTACATGGCCAACCTCGCCGATCAGCAGGAGATCATGGCCGACCTCGCCGACATGCTCATCGAGATCTACGCTGTCGAATCCGCTCTTCTGCGCACCCGCAAGATGGGCAACAACGCCATTGCCGTCGCCGCCACGCAATACTACACGGCCCACGCCATGACTATCATCGAACCAGCCGCGCGCCGCGTGCTCGCCGCCGTCGCCGAGGGCGATATGCTGCGCACTCAACTCGCCATCCTGCGCCGTCTCGTGAAGCACGAACCGGCAGACACCATCCAGATCGGACGCGATCTCTCCCGTCGGGCCGTCGAGGCGGGCAGGTATCCCCTCTAAGTGTTGTGGGATCAAAATTTATCGGACACACTGCGAAACATAATTCTGCGTTTGCTGTCTACAACTATGCGAAGTCCTTGTTTGAGAACGTAGAGGTGTACCGGCTTGACAGCGCTCTTTCGGGAGTTTTACAACCTCTCCAGCGCCGCGTATGAGGCCGCTTCAAGATGAAGAGCAAATCTCCATCGGAAGTCCCATACGTATTTTGTGTGCTGGCATATACTCGGCATGAGCATCGCAGCGTGCGGTTTGATGTTTCGTTTTCTGGACAGCAGTTTCTATACAACGTCTCGTTTTAGAGGATGGCCATGTTCTACAAATATTTTCAGACCCGCACCGTCGCTTCCCGCCTGACTGCGCTGGTTGCCGCCGGGCTGTTCGTTTTCCCTGCCGCATCGGTTTTCGCGCAAACGCAGCCCGAAGCTGTCGTCGCCAACCGCATCACGCAGACCATTAATCCCGAGGCGCGCGTCACGCTCCCGCACAATGTGCATCCGCTGGCGCAGGCGAAATATGACCAGGGTGCCGCCCCTGGCTCGAGGACGACGGGGCGCATCACGCTTGTGCTCAGGCGCAGCAACGCTCAGGAGATGGCTCTCAAGCAGTATCTGGGCGACCTGCAGAATCCCGGCTCGCCCAACTATCGCAAGTGGATAACACCGGCGCAATTCGGCAAGCAGTACGGCATCAGCGACACGGATTTGACCACGGTGACTGCATGGTTGCAGTCGCAGGGCTTTACCGTTGAGAAGGTGCCGCAGGCGCGCACCGCCGTTATCTTCTCCGGCAACGTGGCCCAGATCCAGCAGGCATTCAACACCTCCATCCACCGCTACTTTGTAAATGGCCAGACACACTTCGCCAACTCCACCAACCCGCAGATTCCCGCGGCGCTGGCTCCGGTAGTGGCAGGGATCGCACCCCTGAATGACTTCCGGCCTCATTCCAATGCAGTGAACGGAAAGAGGGGGCATTTCGATCCGGCCACAAAGACTGTTAAGCCGGACCTGACCGATACGACAAACGGATTCTTGTATGTCGGGCCGTCGGATGCAGCCACGATTTACGACACGCCCAACTCCACGCTGAATGCAAACTATGGAGCGATCAGTTCACTTGTCAGTGGCAAGACCTATGACGGAACCGGCATAACCATCGGTATCGTTGGCGACTCGAATATCGCCACCGCCGATGTCGATAATTACCGCGCACTTTTTGGGCTTCCGAAAAACACGCCGAACGTGATTATCGATGGAAACGATCCTGGCTTGAATGGAGATGAGAGCGAGGCCCTGCTCGATAATGAGATAGCGGGCGGCCTTGCCCCGGGCGCAAATATCAATTTCTACACCGCCGCCAGTACCGATCTTCAGGACGGACTTACTCTGGCCATGTTTCGCGCGCTCGACGATAACCAGGTAAGCATTCTCAATGTCAGCTTCGGCGGATGCGAAGCAAACCAGGGAGTCGGTGGAAATGCACAAGTCCTGCAAATGTGGCAGCAGGCAGCCGCGCAAGGCATCAGCGTCACGGTATCGTCCGGCGACAGTGGTTCAGCCGATTGCGATAATTCGAATGCCGAAACTCAGGCGCAGGACGGATTAGCCGTAAACGGTCTCGCGTCGACGCCCTACAACATCGCCGTCGGCGGCACCGACTTTCCTGTTCTTTACGCCGCCACCGGCAATTTCGCCAAGTATGTCAACGATACGACGATGGGTGCCGCTCCTTTTTATGGCACCGCCTTGGGCTCGATTCCGGAAAACCCATGGAACAGTTCTACAGCCACGAACTTTGCGTCCACATCCAATGCCGGTTTCAGCGGCAATACGCCATTTCACGACACGAATAATGGAAACGCGACAAACATCGCCGGAGGCGGCGGAGGCGTCAGCAGTGTCGGCTTTTGCGCAAACCTCGCCCAGGACATCAACGGCAATACTGTTTGCAGCTCCGCAGTCGGTCCCTATCCGCAGCCTCCTTTCCAGACCGGCGTAACAAATTCAGTCAGCACCACCGCCCGCGCCCTGCCTGATATCTCTCTGCTGGCAAGTCCGGGTGACTGGGGCGCGACGTGGGCAGTCTGCGCCGACAGCACTGCCGCGCCGACCAATCCGCCAACCACATTTACGGACTGCGTTCCTGATTCCACCGGCAAGTTCAGCTTGAGCGGATTCGGAGGAACGTCCACTGCTGCTCCCGCCTTCGCCGGAATGCTGGCCCTGGTATTGCAAGAAGAGATCGCGCGCACCGGTAACACGTCGTTGCGTCTCGGTCAGGCGAACAACGTTCTCTATAATCTTGCGTCGCAGGGTGCACTCTACGGCACTGTCTTTCGTGACGTGACCGCTGGCAACAACTCTGTTTTTTGCACGGGCGGAACGTCGGCCAATTGCGGCAGTAATAGCTTCCTCACCGGATACAACGCTGGCACCGGTTATGACGCAGCCACCGGGTTAGGCAGTGTCGACGTCTCGCAACTGGTCGCCAACTGGAACAAGGCGACAATTACTCCGACGACCACTACGCTGGCCGTCAGCGGCAGTACCAGCGTGCAGCACGGAACTGCGCTGACTCTGACGGCGAACGTTTCTCCCGGTACAGCAACGGGCAACGTGAGCTTCGTCAACAATAGTAATTCTGAGAACAACGGAGCTCTTCCTTTTGTAACTCTTGCCAGCGGTACCGCCAAATTGACGACCCAAGATTTGCCTGGCGGCACCTACAATCTCTATGCCTACTATGGTGGAGACGTAGCGAACGCCGGCAGCCAGTCCACGAATCCAATTCAGGTGAATATCACTCCCGAGCCGAGTCAGGTTGCTGTCGGCGCAACAATGATTGATCCGTTGAGCGGAAATGTGCTGTGCGACGACGTCACGGGAAGCGCGGGTACATGCGTTGGGCAATCTGCCCCTTACGGTATGGCGACCTCGGTGAGTGCACAGGTACAGGGAAATTCCAGCTCTACCACTATTGCAACCGGGAATATCAGTTTTGCTGATTCAGCAGGCTCGCTGCCCAATTCCGTCGTTGGAATCTCAAGCGGAGGAATCGCCAGCTACAACAACTATTACAGTCAGAACCAATCTCTCTCAGTCGCCTCGCACGGCATTACCGCCAGCTATGCCGGAGACCCCAGCTATTCCGCGAGTAATTCCGGCAGTGCTTACAGTTTCAAAGTCACGCAGGGACAGACACAATCTGTGGTTACGGCTTCACAGACCGGAACCACCGTGACTCTGCAGGCACAGATCAACACCGACAGCATCGGCCTGGCACCTACTGGGACGGTGACTTTCAAGAATGGCAGCACGACGCTCGGGACGGTGTCCACGTCTTCGCAGACCGGCTTTGTCAACAACGGAACCAATCAGGGGCAAACAGTCGCGGCTCTCTATCAGCTGCAGATTCCATCCAGCCAACTCACCAGTTCGATCCAAAAGGTAGATCAAAACTTGTTTCCCTGGAGACTCTCCGGCGGATTCGTCGCGACAGCCTGCGTGTTCTTCCTCGCCATTCCGGCACGTCGTCGCAGTTGGAGAGCGTTGCTTGGCCTCATCGTCTTCGCTGGCATGATCTCCGGGATGATTGCCTGCGGAGGTGGTAGCAGCAACAACGGGGGCGGAGGCGGCGGAGGTGGAGGCGGCGGAGGTGGCGGAGGCGGCACCAGCATAACTGCCACATACGCCGGGGACGCTAACTATAGCGGTTCAACATCGACCGCGATTACAACGATCACCGTCACGCAATAACAAAACTTCGGACAGTCAACAGTCGCATTTCACAATGCGGCTGTTTTGTGCCCAAAATGGCCTGAGCACCAAAAAATCCACTTTCCAACCAAAAGCCGGGTGCCCCATCCTGAGCTGAGCGAAGGGTGGGAGACCACAACACACTCCCAGCGGACGAAGGCAGAAGGATTGGCCTTCACTTGTGAATGTGTATCAAGGCACAGCAAAGGGTTGTCCTGAACCTTGCCAAGCCCTGATCACGAGAGAAGCTTTTTTACTCGCTGTCCTGCCTTAACCTTCCGCCAAGTCGTTAAAAAACACATAAGCGGATTAAGCTATTTGGAATCATTGTTTTAGGATGGGTTATTCCTCGCTGAAAACCATTGCGTGACAATGGAGGGGCAGAAGAAGGGGCCTCCCTCCTTCCTGCCCAGAATAGAAAGCCCCGCTCATGAGCGGGGCTTAAGGCGAAAAAACGCGATTGCCTGGAACGGTAGTCGCTTATTGCGGAGGACGCTGCTCCAATTGTGGATTCGGGTTGCTGTTGTCGTCGAAAGACCGCACCTGTCCAACTGCATGGGTGGTCGTCACCGTAATCGGCGACTGCAGCTTGAAGTTGATCAGGGTTTCCGGCTGAATCTGCACCTGCTGCCCGCGCGTGATCGCGTTGACGCCTGCACCTGCGCCACCGCCTGCGACCGCGCCAATGGCAGCGCCTTTACCCCCGCCTGCGAGTGCGCCGATAATCGCACCGAGAGCCGCACCGCCGCCGGTTTTGGCAGCGGTATTCTTGCCGCGTCCTTTACCTTGCTGCGAATAGGCTTCTGTCACGACAGGAATCTGCCGGTTACGCGTGCTGATCTGCGTCAGTTCGATGGAAAGGAGAGCGCTGCCGGAGAAGTGTGTCGCGTCCTTGGCATCTACTACGCGACCTGTGACATTGGCTCCGTGCGGAACCGCAACCATCCCATCGGCAATCAGATCGCCTGCCAGCGAGCCGTGAAATACCTGATTCGGCTGCGCATCCTTGCTGCTGAGAGCATCCGTGATACGGACAGGGACTATAGTCCCCGCCGGAATTGTCACCGTCTTAGCCACAGGCTGTGGAGGAGGTGGCGGGGGTACGGGAGCCGGTGGAGGCGCTGACGTGGCCTGCTCTACCGGCACAGGCGCCGGGGCCGGGGCTACCGGCGGAGGCGGCGCCTTGGCCACCCGCTTCTCCTCCCGCGGCTTACGCTTGCGTTCCATCGCCAAGGCGGGCGCCGGAGTCATGACAGGCGCGGCTGCCTTGGTCGGGGGAGCTACCACCAGATTGTTGACGACAGTTTTCACCCCATCCACGCTGCCGGCATCATTGCCAGCAAGTGCACGCGAAGCATCGTCGCTGGAGGTTCCTGAAAGCGTGGCAACGCCATTGGCGACCGCAACCTGAATGTTCTGGCCCGCCAGGGCGCTTTCCGCCGAAATTTTTGCTTGCACATCGCTTGCGACCTGTTGATCGGTGCGCGCTGGTTGCACCGCAGTCTGGTCTTTGCAGCCGCCGAGCAGCAGTACCGATGCGAGCAGCGCTGCCTGCAGGTTCCGTATTCTTCTAAGAGTTGTGTTCATAACTGCAACTATTATCTCCTGGTTGAGGTCGTGCGAAACAGCGTTACCATGTTTGCAGAACTTAGCATCTTAATATCTGTGTGCCATCATCTGGATGGCAGCGCGAATGGATAGCGCTGCATCTATGACATATATTTGACGAATAAAGGGACTTAAAGGCGCAAATATCTGGTACCATCCGGTTTCCAGCCGAGGAGAATGAATTTATGTCAGATGAAAAACAGTCAAGCGGATTCAGTTGGTTTCTTGCAGGTCTTGGACTTGGAGCTTTGCTGGGCGTACTCTATGCGCCAAAGTGGCGGGCGATCCCGCCAACCCGCCGATCATCCTGCTCCACGGCTTCCCCGAATCGCACCGCACCTGGCGCCACCAGATCCCCGCGCTGGCAAAGAACCATTTCGTCCTCGCGCCCGACCAGCGCGGCTTCGCGCGCTCGTCAAAGCCGGCGGCGGTGAACGACTACACCCCCGACAGGATGGTCGCCGACCTGCTGGCGCTGGCCGATCATTTCGGCCTGGCGACCTTCACGCTGGTCGGTCACGACTGGGGCGGCGCGGTGGCGTGGATGGCGGCGCTGCAGAACCCGCAGCGCATCACGCGGCTCGTCATCGTCAACG
>JAATFH010000351.1 GCA_015655315.1 Terriglobales bacterium | reverse complement strand
GGCGGTGCAGCACACCACCACGATCAACTTCTACGCACCTCTCAAGGGACACTATGAGGCGGCTACCGCGCAGATCAATGGCAACGGAGTAGTAGCTGGTCACGGCCAGAGCCAGGATCAGCAGGCTGCCGGCACTGGTCTGCCCAATCAGCAACTGGCGCTGGATTTTGCTCCTCTGACCTATGTGCAAACAGCCGACGGCGGGCTTCAGAGTTCATTGGTGGTGATGGTGTCCGGAGCACAGTGGATTGAAGTCGAAGATTTTGTCGACAGCGAACCCACCGACACTCATTTCACTTTGACGCGTGATAACCAGGGCTTTGCGACAGTCAATTTTGGGACAGGACAAAACGGCCGCATGCCCGACTCTGGCGATCCCATTGCCGTGCACTATCGCAGCGGTATCGGCGAAGCGGGGTTGGTAGCTCCGGGTACTCTGACGCAGTTTCAGGATCCCGACGGCGCCATCGTGAAGACCACGCTTATTCCTGCGCCGATTACCAATCCAGAGCCAAGCTTTGGCGCGGTGGCTCCCGAAAGCCTGGCGGACGCCAAGCTGCTCGGGCCGCAGACGCTGCATCGCCAGAATCGCGCAGTGACGGTGCAGGACTACGCGGACACGCTGCTGCAAGGCGTGCCTTCGCAGAGCGGCATCATTCAGCCCCTGCATGCGAAGGCTCAGTTTGTGTGGACCGGAAGCTGGACCAGCGTGATTGTGAGCGTCGACTTCGCAGACCGCCAGCCATTGGCTGCTGTGCCGGGAAGGCACGAGGTTCTGGAAGCAGCGCTGGAAGTGAAGAAGCTCGCGGGTTTCGATGTGCAGGTGGAAGACGCGCGTTATGCCGTGATGCATATCGTTCTCGTGGTCCATGTGAAGCCTGAATTTTTTGTTCGCCAGGTACGCCAGGCGGTGGAAGCAGTCGCTGGGACGCAGGGATTTTTCGCGCCTTCGCATTTCGGGTTTGGCGATTCGGTACGGTTGAGCGATCTGTACTCCACGGTGCTGTCAGTGCAGGGGGTGCAGTACATCACGGTCAGCCGCTTCAAGCGGCTGGGCGACCGTTATCCGGATCATTCCAAGGACGGCGTAATCGATGTGGGCCCGTTGGAGATTGCGCGTTGCGATAACGATCTCTCTCATCCCGAGAACGGAATCTTCTATGTTCGCACCTGCGGAGGGAAGGAAGGATGACACTCAATCTTCCCAGCATCGTTGCACATGACGCTGAACCGATCACGGCGCAGAACGCTGCGTACCAGAGCAAACTTGTGTATCGCGCCGACGACTACAGCAGCCTGCGCTACAAGCTGCTGCAGCACCTTGAAGACGCCTTTCCGAACTGGAACCGGATGCTGGCGAGCAAGCAGGGCGATCAGGATTTCGGTGTTGCGCTGATCGAGATGTTTTCCTATATGGCCGACATTCTCGGCTTCTATCAGAACTGCCGCGCCAATGAAGCCTACCTGCGTACCGCGACTCTTCCGGCTTCGTTGATCGAGCTGTGCAGGTTGATCGATTACAAAGTTTCACCGGGCGTCAGCGCCAGTTCGCTGCAGGCATTTTTCTGCAAGGACAGAACCTCGGGCACAATCGCAGCCGGATTCAAACTGAAGAGCAAACCGCAGAAAGGGCAGCCGGCCCTGGTATTTGAAACTTCGGCAGATGTAGACGTAAGTTCAACATTGAATCAACTCCATCTGAACGGCTTTGACCGTTCGGAGATTCTTCTCAACGCGACCGGTACACAGCCGGAAATGTCGGTCCTGCTCGATCAGGGTTATGCCGGCCTCAAAGCGGGATCCTTCGTTGTGATTACCAGTCGGGAGAAAGATCCCATCCCTATCCAGTTATTGGCGGTGGCGGACGAAGGCACGAAGCGGCGTATCAGTTGGAAGGCGGGAGCATTGCCCGCAAATCAGGACCTGCCTATCGCGGACGTGGTGATTCTAGGCAAGCCGAAGCAGCAGATGCTGCTGGCCAATAGTGTGCAAGCTGATCAGATTGCAGCAGGTCAGATATCGGTTGCGGTTGAGCATCCCGAAATATTCCAGCAAATCGCGTCCTGGTGGACTTATCCATACGGGCCAATAGTCTTCATAGCGCCGGGCTTTCAACAGGCTGCTCAACTTTTGAGCGTGGTGGGTTCGGTTATTTCGTGGGCGCCGGCTTTCAATATTCCATTGCGGCGCTCGGAAACGTCGGTCTACTATGTCACGGACTTTTCTGGCGTGGTTGGGCCTGTTGACATCGGTGATCGCTCATTCGAGGCTTTTGCCTGGCTGAATGTTGGCGACACGGCTGTTCTTACCGACGAAGCCAGCTCTGTCATTGTCCGGATCATTGGCACTGACTCCTTTGGCCGTTACACTCTAGCTGAACCTATCAATCAGAAGTTTCCGTCTGGCGGTTTACTTTTCACAGTGTCGTTGCCGAATGCGGAGTCAGGTACGACCGGCAGTCATTTCTCGGCAGTACAGCCGGTGCGGCTCCCAGCAGGCACCACGCAGTTGATTCTCGACAAGACGTATCCGGATCTATTGCCGGGGCAACTCGTTGTTATTACCGATGGTGAGGCCACTACTGTTTGCGAACTCACAGCCGTGGATATCAACAGCAATCAAGCGACGGTGCTTACGGTGTCATTGCCTCTTTCACATGCGTTCAAAGCAGCTACTACCGTTATTTACGGACCCTTTGAACTGCAGATGCAGATAGATGGCTTTAACCATTCCATCAGCAGCATTGCCGCTGGTAAGACCACACTTTCGCTGGATGGGCTAGTGCAAGGGTTAGCTCCGGGGCGCTATCTGATTCTGGAAGATTCGAGCGGCGCTGAAGCCGTGCGCATCATGACCGTGTCCTATCAAGATGGACGCACCGACGTTGACCTGGATGCTCCAATCTCGCGGGACTACGCGCTGGCAGACACGATCGTGCTGGGCAATGTCGTCGAGATCACACATGGCGAATCCGTAATCGAAAACTCGCTGGGCAGTGGCGATCAATCGCAGGCCAATCAGACCTTCAAACTGCATCAGACGCCCACCACTTTTGTGCACGATGCTGAAGGAACACGCGGCGCGCGCAACACACTGCAGGTCTTTGTCGGAAGTGAATTGTGGCCTGAAGCAGACACTCTGGCAAACAGCGGTCCCGACGATCATAACATCATGATCGATATCGATGAAAACCAGGCGATGTCGTTTGCAGGCGGCGATGGTCGATTCGGTGCGAAGTTTCCTACGGGCATCAACAACATCAGCGCTCGCTATCGCAAAGGATTGGGTGCCGCCGGCAATGTCGATCGCAATTCGATCACGGTGATGGCCGCGCCGCTTCCATTCCTGCAGTCAAGCCGCAACCCTGTCGCGAGCTCGGGGGGAGCCGATTCTCCGGACCTCGAAACTACGCGGCAGATGGTGCCGATTACGATACGCACGATTGACCGTGCCGTGACTTTGCAGGACTATCAGGACCTTGCGCTCTCGTATGCGGGGATCGCTAAAGCAAATGTGAACTGGACGCGAGTGGATGGCCGCAGAGTTATTGACTTGGTGGTGGCCAGCACGGGAGGGTTGGCTCTCTCTGCGCCGCTGCACGACTCTCTGGTCACATTTCTTCAGGATCGCAGCACTCCTACCCACTTGATTCTGATTCGCGACTACCAGCCTGTTCCGGTACGGCTGACACTCGAAGTGCACGTACTGCCGAATTTTCTTCAGATGGATACAGGGTTGCGCATTCAGCAATCGCTCGGCTCAGGGTTGGCTGCAGACGGCACAAAGGATTATTTCAATTTCGATCAGAGGGGCCTGGGCGAGGCGCTTTACCTGAGCAATGTTTATGCGCGCGTGGAAGCGATTGAGGGCGTCGATTTTCTGATCGTAAAAGAGTTTCGAACGGAAGCAGATACAACCTCAGCCGGACTGGCCAAGGATGTCGTGCAGATGCCGCCAGATGGAGTTGCGACCGGAGGCGATGCGCTGGATGCGACCGTAGGCAAACTCGCCATCACGCTCGTGGGAGGGATCGCGTGAAGCATTTAAGCGAACACGAGGCCCACTACCAGGCGCTGATGTACCAGCTTCTGCCACAGCTGTATCGCAGTCGCGATACGCAGGGGGACCTGCAGACATTCATGGCCCTCTTCGGCCATGAACTGGCGCGCATTCGCAGCAACATGGATCAGCTCTGGCAGGATTCTTATATCGACTCCTGCCAGGAGTGGGTGATTCCGTACATCGGCGATCTTGTCGGAACGACGATCCTCTTCAACCAGGGCGCGCGCAATCGCGCCGATGTCAAGAACACCATTCACTGGCGCCGGGAGAAGGGAACGCTCGCTGGTCTCGAAGATATCGCTGCTGAAATCAGCGGCTGGGGCGCTCTGGCCGCGGAGATGTTTCAGGAACTGATCTGGAGCCAGAACCTGAATCATCAGCGGCTGCAGGCCATCTACGCACTCGACATCAGCGACGGATCAAAAGTCGATCGCGTGGGAACGGCCTTTGATTCCGCATGCAGAACAGTCGATATCCGTTCCGCGCAGGGCACGACGGGTCTGTACCAGATTCCGAATCTGGGTTTCTGGTTCTGGACAATTCCCTCACAGCCCTGGGTAGGGGCGGACCCGGTAGCCGCGGGCAATCGCCGCTACTTCTTTCATCCCTTGGGACGCAATCAGGTACTGTACGCAGGCGGTGACAAGTCGACGATTTGCGCGAGCGCCGGTAGCAATCCTGCCGATATATGCTCGCTGCACGCAAACGACCTACCGATTCGTGGGCGCGACTTTCTGGATAACGCGAGCCAATACTGGGGGACTGACCCGGGCTTCAGCATTTATGAAGATGGAATACTACTATGCGAGCCGGGCAGCCCGATAAAAACTGCCTCCATCGATCCTTGCGTCGATTTTTCGGAGTTGGCCGCATTAAATGGAATCGTCGTCGCCGACCCTGATCTCTTCGGAGCTAAAAATTTTCGCGTGAATGCCGTGCGGCTGGCTGCGAAGACCACGATCATTGACGGTTCACCTTCGCCGCTTCCGGTCACTCCAGCCGGACCCTTTAGCAACAACTATGTCGTGGATGGCCTTAATGGCCATGTGGATATGCCTGGAAATACCTATGCCAAAGGTCTTCCATGGAATCCCGATCAGCCTGACTTCCACATGCCCTTCATGGTCGTTCGTATCGAACGATTGGGAGCCGATGCGGATTTCCCCGAGTGCGAATTGATATTGCAGAGCGCTATTGGAGAAGCTCTGCTGGTATTTCTGCCTGCTGTCGCTGGATTAGCCGTGGGACAGGAGATAAACTTCTACGTTGCCGATGACGGCAGCACCTATTTTGCCCACGCCACGCATGATGTGGGAACGGTGGACCTCAATCCGAACTCGTCGTTTTTCGGAGCCTTCTTGCCTCGGCATCTCGCGCGCGGGGCTTCGTCTCAGGTTCGGCCCCGGCTGGGCATCCGTCCGTTGGCGCATAGAAAAGCCGTGTATCGCCGCCTGTGCTGCTGGGATCACGACTTGCAGAAGCCTCCGGCCTCTGGAGAAGTTGCCATCGATCCCGAGCGTGGACGATTTGTCTTCCCGGCAGGAGAAGAGCCCACAGGAAAGCTGACGGTGTCTTTCCGATTCGCGATCACGGGTTCAATCGGAGCGGGGCCTTACTTCCGCGATCCTTTGCCTGCAGCGACGTTAAAGGTTGCTAAGGCAACCGCTGCGCCCTTCCGAACGATTCAAGCAGCCAT
>JAATFH010000006.1 GCA_015655315.1 Terriglobales bacterium | reverse complement strand
TCATTTCGGGGGAGCTGCCGGCTCTCTCGTTTGTATTCAGTGTCGTGCTTGATCTCCGTGGGTTGGCGGGACTCTCTGGTCTCGAGCTGGCGCGAGACCGGGTGAGGCGTGGAGAGGGCATGTCGGTGTCTGAGCCCATGGTGTTGATGGATAAAACAGAGGAGGCGCTACGTTCTCGGCGGTGGAAGGTCGAGGATGCTGCGATGCTCGCTGCATCTCCAAGCAGCCCTTGACGTTCGGAATCTTGACTGTTGGCACGTATCCTCGTGCCGTCGTGTTTTGCAACCCCCAGATCCCCGTAAGAAACAGAGCTCACAGCTCTCTGTCTCTCCTTCTTGATTCGCTCATGCTCCGCCCTCAATTCCTCAACCGTCTGACTAGCGTTCTCTCCCCGTCTCTCTCTCTGCTGTGCAGCAATCTCTCTCAAGGCCACAAAATCCCCTCTATCCCTCGCTTCCCGCCTCAGCCTCCTCCTCTCCTCTCGTTCTTCGTTCTCTCGTCGTCGAGCAACTCGTACTCGGTATAGAGCGTCCATCTCTTCTTCTCTTCGCATTTCTTCTTCGTCTACTGTTTCCGGGAATTCAAGAACGACGTCAATGCCAGCACGTTCACCTTCGCGGCCAAGCACCTGCTCGTTTTGGAGGGGGTTGGCATGATACGCTGGAAGATTCATCACGGAGCGAACCGAGGTGTTCCTATCCACGCCGGCACTATTTCTAGAGTTCCGATTATTTGAATTACCGTTGTCATTGTTTGCTGAGAGATCGAAGGACGGTGGGCGGGCTGCGGTTCGACGGGAAGATATAGGTTCGAGATGTTCGTTTGTGTCTGGCAAGCGGTAGGGTGGGTCCGGATCCCATTTCATCCAGAGCTTCTTGAGGAAGGAGGTCGGGATGTATTTTGGATTTTTATGTTTCACTCGTGTCCGGCGGAGGAAGTACCATAGGAAGATGAATACGAGGACGCATACTATACCTACTATTACTATCTGTGAGAGTGGTAAGCCTTCTGCTGTGTCTGCGTACGGAATGTGAAGCTTCAAAGACGAATCAACGTACTTCCATTACGTGGGTATTGGGTGTGGCCAAGCTAGTATCTCCTTCGGCCGTCGACGAAGGCGCCAACTTTGTAAAGCACGTCGTCGATGTTGGGATAATGGGCAGAGTCAACGCACTCGTTGGCGTGCCTCCAATATCTCCTGCAGGCGGTGGAGGACCGCCCTGCTGTCGCGGCAACAAAGCTGGCGACAAATGCATCGCGCCTCTATACAAAAAAGAGAGTGGTCTCAATAAAGAGAAGATCCGTCGGAAAAGGTCGACGATGGCCTTAGGTCCAGTGAATTGGAACCCAGATGCTCAGGCCATGGATGGGAGAAAAAGATTTTGGGTAGGCAGAGAGAGCAGGCCGGAATGGAGGTTGTCGGTTGTCGGTCGTCGGTTGCTGGTCGTTGGTCGTTGGTCGTTCCAATTGCTGACCGACGCCTCAGTCTCGAAGTCGCGGGTTCGTGCTGGGCCTTGCTCAGGTGGCCGGTGGCAGGGCAGGACTCTCGATTGGCGCTCACAGGTGCGTCAGCATGATGGTCGATAGACCCGAGAGTAAGCCGCACGGCGATTCGACGTCTGCCGCAAGACTCGAGAGACAGAGAGAGCAGATGGGAAAGATGACGAGAGACGGGAGGCTAGGACGAGAGGCTAGAGACGAGAGACGAGAGACGAACTGCTAGACAGGTGCAAGGTACACTTTTGAATTTGTCGTTGACTGCCCGGCTGGGACTTGTGTCAAAATGTCTCTTTCGGTCCTT
>JAATFH010000294.1 GCA_015655315.1 Terriglobales bacterium | reverse complement strand
GCCAAAAAAGCTCCGGCCAAAAAGGCCGCAAAGAAGTCTGCCGCTAAGACCAGCAGTAAAGGCGCTCGTAGCGGCGGTAAGGCCACGAAGAAATCCGTGGTTAGTAAGAAGAAGAGCGCCAGCGGTAAAAAATCAACTAAACGAGGTACTACTTTGGCAGTAAAGAAAGCAGCAAAGAAGGCAGCGGCCAAGAAGGCTCCTGCAAAGAAGGCAGCAAAGAAGACAGTGGCGAAGAAAGCCCCTGCAAAAAAGGCAGCGAAGAAGGCAGCAAAGAAGAAGTAACCACGTAGTTCCAGGCAAGCAAAAGAGCCCGGCTGTCCGCCGGGCTTTTTTGCGTCTGTACTCGGATTGCACTATGAGTGGTGCATTTGTATCTGCGCCAGATGATGCTGCTGGTGCGCGACGTAGTCTTCGATCAGGAACCGCAGCGTCACCGGCTCGTCATCGCCGACGCGGCAAAGCGCATCCAGCTTCTCGGCGGGAATGCGCTCGACGACTGCCTTGAGAATCTCGTGATACATCTGCCACCAGCCAAGCAGGGTGGACCACGCCATTTCGCCGTATCCGTGCGCGTTCACCCAGCCCTCCTGCGCGTAGAAAGGGCCGGTGTAGATGCCGTCTATCGTGGCCCGTACAAAGCGCTGATGATTGTTCGCAGCCGAATCGATCATGTGTCCAAGCACCTGCTTGCGTGTCCATCCACCCGCGTGCCAGGGAAGGTGCGCGATATCTTCCGGCACCTCTAAAAGCGAATGGCGGATTGCCTCGCAACCCGCCATGAAATCCTGCGCTGTCTGATGCGTCATGCCGGTTAGTGCTGACCCTCGATCTGGTTCAACGCCGTCAATACCTCTTCACTGTGGTGCGCGGGATCGACCTTTGTCCATACCTTTACGATCTTGCCTTGCGGATTGATGAGAAAGGTATTGCGGTTCGCGATCTTCATGACTCCATAGTTGCCCAGCGATCCATACTGGGCCACGACTTTCTTTTGCTCATCGCTGAGAAGCGTGAAATTGAGTCCGTCCTTGGCGCAGAATTGCTTGTGGCTATCGACGGAGTCGACACTCACACCGAGAATCACGGCATTTGCCTTCAGGAACTTCTCCTGATCGTGCTGGAAGTTGTGGGCCTCGATCGTGCAGCCTGTGGTCATATCCTTCGGGTAGAAATACAGCACAACCCATTTACCGCGAAAGCCATCCAGGCTGACCGGTTTGCCTTCCTGCGAAGTGAGCGTAAAGTTAGGTGCCTGCTGACCCACCTGCGGCAGCGCCGATTCGTCTGCGGCAAAACCACGCACGGCGAAAAAGGCTGCACCTATGACAACAACAACGGCAATCAAAACGATTGAGATCTTCGACACGGGAGCTTGCCCTCCTTTGCGGGCATTTTTCATTATCCTCGTTCTACGGCCACGATCGCAATCCTTGCTGTATTGGCACGCAAAAGAACTGTGTCCCGATCAAAAATCAGCGTTCTTTCCGCCTCGATGGCGAGGCACGTCGCCTGGGCCTGCTCCATCGCTTCGATGGTCTTCAGCCCGATCACCGGAACGTCGAAGCGCATATCCTGTTTCGGCTTGGCGACCTTGACGACGGTAAGGCGACGATCAAAGGTAGAGGCATCGCCCTCCGCTGCCAGTGTCTGCATGATCGCACCGGCGCGGTCGATAGCGGCGTCGGTGCCTTCCATCGCCTCGACGGCAACGCATGCCTGGCTGGCCACGACGACCGTTTGCCCGATATCGTATCCGGCGACCGCCAGCGCCACCTCGCGGCCATAGGCGATGTTTTTCTGCTCCTGCTCGGAGGGCGCGCGCGCCGTCAGCACACCCGCCTTGGCCAGAAGCGGCTCCAGATAGGCGGTCGATGAGATCAACTCGATGCCCTCATCGCCCAGAACTTTAGCGACAGCGCCCAGCAGCATGTCTGTATTCTTGCTGCGCAAGGAAAGCAGCAGTTTGGCCAGCCGCCAGTCGGGCCGGATGCTGGAAAAAATCTGCTTATGCTTCACCTGCCCCGCCATGACTGCGCGGGTTACGCCTTCTTTGTGGAAGGTTTCGATGAGTTTGGACAACTCACCCAGCGAAAGCCAATGCACACGCACGCCGGAATCAGCGGCGGCACGCTCATCCATCTCCGGATCGGTTTCTTCCTTGATCGCGGCCACAACCACTTCGAGCCCGTGCGCCCGCGCCGCTTCTAACAGCAGAAAAGGGAAGCGGCCATTGCCTGCGATCAATCCCAGCTTGCTCAATCCATACCTCGTACAAAAAAGATGTCATTCTGAGCGTAGCGAAGAATCCATGCCATGCTTCAACTGCAACGAACGTCTGAAGCATTCAGCCACAACATACTGAGTTCTTCTAAACGCGAGCTTGAAAGGTGTCATTACAAACAACTACCGACACATCGTATGGATTCTTCACTGCACTGCGTTTCGTTCAGAATGACGAGAAGGAAGACTACTTCAACACTCCGCGCTCTGACTTCTCGACGAAATCGATCAGATAAGCGACATCGTCTGTCGCAATACCCTCGCTCTTCAGCTTTTCCAGCGCCTGCGAAGTATTCATCTTCGCCGCCAGCAGATAGCGATACGCATGCTGAATAGCCCGCAGCCGCGTGCGGTCGAAGCCGCGGCGCTCCAGGCCCACTTTGTTCAGCCCGTAAGCACGTGTCTCTCGCTTTGCCGATGTGAGTGAGTAAGGCAGAACATCCTGTGTGATCGTCGTCCCGCCGCCCGTGTAGGAATATTTGCCGATGCGGCAAAACTGGTGCACCTGGTTGAGCGCGCCCACGGTCGCATAGTCTTCGACGATCACATGGCCGGCAAGCGTCGCCGCATTCGCCAGAATGCAGGCGTCGCCGATTACGCTGTCATGTCCGATGTGCGTGTACGCCATGATGAGGCAGCCGCTTCCGATGCGGGTCATGCCCCCGCCACCCGCCGTGCCGCGCGAAATCGTCACGCATTCGCGAATGACGTTGTCATCGCCCAGCACCGCGCCCGTAGGCTCGCCCTTGTATTTCAGATCCTGCGGCGCAACACCCACACAGGCAAAGGAAAAAAATTTGTTCCGCGCTCCCGCTTTCAGGTGCCCATCGAGCACGACATGCGAAACCAGCTCGCACTCCTCGCCCAATTCGACATGCGGACCCACGGTGCAATAAGGGCCGATCGAGCATGACTCAGGAATGACCGCAGTCGACGCAACAATTGCCGTCGGATGAATACTCACTCTTCCGTCACCGCAACCAGCACAGGGGTTTCCGCCGCTGCCGCCTGTCGCTGGCGCGGAACCAGCTGGCACATGACCGTGGCCTCGCAGGCGAGCTTTCCTTCGACTGTAGCCAGTCCTTCCATGCGAACGGCCCGCGTCTTCCACTGCAGCACATTGATCTCGATGCGCAGCTGGTCTCCCGGCACTACAGGCCTGCGAAACTTGGCGCGCTCGATTCCGGTAAATACCATCAGCTTGCTCTCGCGGTCTGGAATCTCCGTCAACAAGAGCGCACCGCCCGCCTGCGCCATCGATTCAATCACCAGGACGCCCGGCATGATTGGGTAATTCGGAAAGTGTCCCTGAAAAAAGGGTTCGTTGATCGTCACATTTTTAATGGCAACAATCCGCTTCTTCCGCTCGATCTCGACCACGCGGTCGATCAGGAGAAACGGATAGCGGTGAGGCAAAATCGCCATGATGTCAGTAATTTCCAGCACCTGGCGCGACTCCGGAGCGTGGGTTGAGTTCTCCATAATCTGCAGGTGCGATTATAAAGGGACTGCGCGTCCAGCGAAACGCGCCCTTTGGGCGCCAACTCGTGGCCAATTGAATTTTTGGCTGCGCAGGCGTTGGCTGCGCTGAGCTTTTGGCCCTGGCCAGTCTATTTCCGCCGTCATTCTGAGCGCGCACTCCGCGCGAAAGAATCCACGCGATGCCGACAAAGCGAAAAATTTACAAACTCTCGAGTATGGTTCCCCACAAGAAGCACGAGACGATCGAAATGAAAAGGGAGCGGTTTTAGCCGCTCCCTTTTTCGGGCATCGATCTGTGACTACTGCATTTGTGGCGGGGATGGCGGACCACCAGGCTGCCCCGGAGCGTCCGGAGGACCACCTGGGCCGCGTTTGTCTCTCATGCCACGGCCATCACGGCCCCAGTCATGTTGTTTTTCTGCGCGCAATGCCTTCAGCTTCGTCCACTGATCGGGCGTCAGCACCTGACGAATCCCCAGCAGCATGCGCGCATTGCCCTTTTCCAACTCGGCACGAGCCTGCGCAATCGAGTCGATTTGCGACAGGATTTTTGCTTCATCGGGCTGCTCGGCTTCCATCAACGGCTGCATGATGGTTTCCTGCTTCTGCAGTGCGGCATTGAGATCGATCAGTTTGAGCCGGTGCTGCTGCAGAATGTCGTCCATTTTTTTCTGCTGGTCCGCTGTCAGCCCGATCTGCTGCGCAAGCTTTGGATCGTCCCACCATCGCCCGTGCATCCTGCCCTGAAACGCGCGCTCCATTGGAGGCGGGCCGGGCCGCCAGTCCTGCGCCAGCGCACGTCCTTCAAGACCGAGTCCCCCCAGGCACGCGCCCAATACAAGTGCGAGTCCTGCAATTTTTTTAATTTCTCCCATTCTTCTTCTCCGTTTCCACTGTCTGATAGCTTGCGTAATCCGTATCCAGTTCTGCCAGCGGCCGCATGGAATCCGGCACCCCTTCCGACAACGCATTCGTTACCTGGTCCAGGAGCGCCGTATCGGCTGCCCGCTGTTGCAAAAGCTGCTCCCGCTGCTGCGCCTGCAATTGCGCCGCATGATCGCGGTAAGAACCGACCACCGGCATCAGGATCGCCGCGCACAGCACCATCGCCGCAGCGGCGGCTACAGCCCACTCCAGCATGACGCGTTGATGCGTGGACCGCCTGCGCGCCTGCGTCTGATCCAGCCGCCACTCCGGTTCTGTCTCTTGCCCGGCAACATGGTGAATAGCGGCGCGAAAGTGGCTGATCGAATTCGCCAGCCCTTCGAGATCGCGCTTGGTCGCCGCGTCGCTCTCCGGGTACAGTTCCTGCACCTGCCGGGTTGTTGTCTCTTTCGTCATGACTTGCCTCCCATGCTCTCCCGCACTGCGGCCAGTGCGCGGTAGAGGTGCGTTTTTACCGTGCTCGGGTTCATGCCCGTCAGCTCTGCGATTTCCTTCAGTTCCATCTCTTCCACAAAACGCAGGACGAAAACGCTGCGCTGTTTGGCCGGAAGCTCGCTCACCGCCTTCCAGACATATGTTACCTGCGTCCGCGCAATCAGCTCCGCCTCCGGAGAGCTCCTTCCGTCCGGAATCCAGTCGCTCACATCCACCGGATCGAGCGCTGTATCGCGCGTCTTGGTCCAGAAGCGCAGACGCTTGCTGCGGAGATGATCGCGCACCAGGTTCATCGCGATCTTCATCAGCCACGTGCTCAGACTGGAGTCGCCGCGAAAGTGCGCCCGCCCCAGATACGCCTTCAGAAAACAATCCTGTGTCAGGTTCTCCGCCGTGTCGCGGTCGCGCAGCGACGCCAGAAGAAACCGGAAGACCCGCGGGCGGTACAGCCGCACCACCTCATCAAAATCGGCAAGACCAAGCACCGCTTGCTCTCGCACCAGCTGCGTCAGCTCACTCGCTGCAATCTGTTCCATGCAAAGGTATAGACGGGAAGGATGAAGCGCGAGTTTACCAGCCGTCCAAAGCGCGCCATCCAAACGAAAGCTCACATCCTCAAAAAATCGTCATCCCGCGCAAAGCGCACGACTTGGAGTCGAAGAACCGGGCACAATTCGGTCTTCAGCAATCTTCCGATGCTCTGAGAAAGCTTAGCTAAATTAACACTTAGTTTCTAAACGAATAGCCACAGTCTAAGCCCACTAGTTTCTGGTAGAGACTGGTCTTCATCGCGGCAAAAATCACTTTTTGATTTTCGCCACCGTAGCGTCCACGTCAAATGCATTTGGCGGAAGCTGCACGTTATAGGCTGCCTTGTAGATGAACCGCTGATTCGTCATGTCGCCATTGTGGAAGCGCGTGATGGCAAACGGCGTGGGAATACCATCGATGGTCTGATAGTTGTCGTATTCCTCGGATTCTTCGTTCTTGTCTTTGTAGACCGGGTCGCGCCATTGAAAGGTGCGCCGCAGCGGCAGGTGCGTCTCCGCGTCCATCTGGATGGTGATCGAATCGTTGGCTGGGGAGATCAGCGTCACCTGATCGGCGAGATGCCGTGCGGCCAGAGACTGTCCGTCGAAAAGCAGGATCGTATTGGGATCCTTCATCCAGACTTTGACCGCCGTTTCCACCGAGTGGTCGCGCCTGCGCACGAACTCGTCAAGCTGGTCGGCAGGCAGCGCGCGCTTGCCGCGATAGGTGATCTCCCAGCCTTCGTTGCCGAGAAAGATATCGACGACATTGCGCTTCTTCGTCAATTCGAGGCGGTCCTGGCCGGGAAAGACATGCCAGGAATAAAAATCGCCGATCGCCCCGGTGGGCTTGCCCTGATAAAAGCCCGAGGTGCGTCCTTCGAGGTAGGTGCTCTGCAGATTCAGCCAGCGCTCCCCGCCAAGAGCCTGCACCATCGCATCGAGTATCGTGCGGGCCCTCTTCGTATTGGCGTCCTGCGTGTTATTCGATTGCGCGTGAATGTTCCCGAATGGAGTAACACACAACATCAGCACGATGAAACCGGCGGCGCGAAAACATTTGGCAGACATAGACTTCCATCCATACAGGCAGAATGCAAAGTATGTTTTATCTTCAGCTTCCGAGATTGTATCTTTCATCTCACCCCACCAGAACCGCACCGCCGTTTACATTGACGATCTCGCCGCTCATGAAGCCCGCAAACGGCGTGCAGAGAAACAGAATCGGCCCGGCAATTTCCTGCGGAGTCGCCACTCGTCCCAGCGGAATCGTGCTGAAAATCTTTTTGCTCGTTACCGGATCGTTCAGCGCAGGCGCGGACATTTCCGTCGCCACCCATCCCGGAGCCACGCAGTTCACATAAATTCCTTCGCCCGCCAGCTCACTCGACAGACTTTTCGTGAGACTGATCACAGCGCCCTTTGTCACCGCATAGTCGGCGTGGAAGGCTTCACCGCGCTGTCCCGCCGTCGAGCTCACGAGGACAATATATCCTGCGGCGGACCCATCGGCGGGCCGGCCTTGCTTTTGTATCTGCGCCGTGGCCGCCTGCACCAGTCCGAATACGCTGTCCAGATTGACCCCGAGCGTCTGCCGCCACTGCGTATCGGCCATGGAAGCGATGGGCGCGTCCTGCGGAGGCCAGATGCCATGATTCACTATCAGGCAATCCAGGCGTCCAAAACTCTCGATTGCTTTTGCAACCAGCTCCCGGCCATCGTCGGCTGAAGCCAGCTCCTGTTGGATGGCAATACAGTTTTCGCTGCCGCATTCGGCGACCAGCGCCTCGGCCTGCGCGCGCGCGGAGCGGTAATTGAATGCAACCCGCGCTCCTGCTTCACGAAACAGGCGAACACATGCCGCGCCGATACCGCGTGAACCACCCGTGATGAGCGCTGCCTTACCCTCCAGCGATAATGTGACTCCGTTCATATTTCGACCCTAACCGAGCCCGGCAAAGCAGGCAAGACGCGGAAACAAACTGTTGCGACCCGTCCACCTGGGCTACTATGATTCCCCTGCTTGCGCCATGGACGATTCTTCGTCCCGCTCCGGTACTGCCCATCCCTGCTGTTACGCTCCCGATCCGATCCATGGCCTTTCCACGAGGAGGAGTTCTTCCATGACAACCACAGCTACATCTGTACGCCCCATCGATCCCGACAAACTCAACCAGCTACTGCATCAGGCCGTTGTCGATATGGGAGCGGCCATGCAATCGACGCTCATCATCATCGGAGACCGGCTTGGCCTGTACCGCGCCATGGCGGATTGCGCACCGGTAAGCGCCGCCGAACTGGCCCGGCGAACCGGCACCGATGAACGCTACGTCCGCGAGTGGCTCAATGCCAACGCCGCAGGAAAATACATCGAATACGCCCCGGCGACCGACATGTACCGCATGACGCCGGAACAGTCCTTCGCCCTGGCGCAGGACGATACTGCTGTCCATCTGCCCGGCTTCTATCACATGCTCGCCTCCTGCATGAAGGACGAAGAAAAACTCACCGACACCTTCCGTACCGGCAAAGGTTTTGGCTGGCACGAGCATGAAAAAGGACTCTTTGAAGGATGCGAGCGATTCTTCCGTCCCAGCTATCTTGCCAACCTCACCTCCAACTGGATTCCCGCGCTCGAAGGGGTGGAAGCAAAGCTCAAGGCAGGTGCGCGCGTGGCGGATATCGGCTGCGGCCACGGAGCCTCCACGCTACTGATGGCGAAGACGTATCCCAACTCCGAGTTCTACGGCTTCGATTATCACGACGCCTCTATTGAGCAGGCGACGAAGAAAGCCGCGACCGCCGGATGCTCGGACCGTGTGCACTTCGACGTGGCTCCAGCGAAAGCCTTTCCCGGAAAAGACTATGACTTCGTCGCCTGCTTCGACTGTCTGCACGATATGGGCGATCCCGCCGGGGCGGCAGCGCACGTGCGCCAGTCCCTGGCCAGCAATGGCACCTGGATGATCGTCGAACCGGCTGCTGGCGATGACATCGCCTCCAATCTGAACCCGGTGGGCCGCATTTACTATTCTGCTTCTACTGTTTGCTGCGTGCCTGCATCGCGTTCGCAGGAAGTCGGCCTTGGGCTGGGCGCGCAGGCCGGTGAGAAACGCATCCGCCAGGTGGTGACGGAGGGAGGGTTTACCCACTTCCGCCGGGCAACGGAAACTCCCTTTAACATGGTCTTCGAGGCGCGGCCATAGGAATGGCGCATTGAAAACCTCGGCCGTCATTCTGAGCGCAGCGAAGAATCCAACAGATATATCGAGCAGCAATGCTGCTTCAAGTTTCTCGGGAGAGAGGCGCAAGCTAGCTTTCTGCGGATATCAAAGTTTCGCTGGATTCTTCGCTGCGCTCAGAATGACAATCTCCATACTGTTTTTCTATCGCTTTTTCTCACGCGAAGCCAGCAGCTTTTTCCGTTCTGCAATTAACTTCCGCCGCTGCGCCGTGGGCATGGCCAGCACATCTTTCGTGCGCTTCGGCAGTTTGGCGAAGATAAGTGCATGCGCGCGTGTCAGCAACTCTTCCAGTTCGCGCTGTGGCAGCGCATCCCAGGACTCGACACATACCCAGTACGCCCGCGCCAGATACGGGGCGGGGATCACTCCCTCGTTCTCCAGCAGTTCGTTGTAGCGCTCGGCTCCGGCGGCAAAGGAGAGCACGCCCCGGCCGTCCTCATCGAGATTCGCCACGGCAAACATTTTGCCGCCGATCGATTTGTTTCCCGTCCAGAAAACGAGGTTCGCGCCCCATTGCATCGTCTCTTCGACATGGGGCAGCTTCAGCAGGAATTCTCGCAATCGCTCAGCGTCCATAACCAATTCCTTCTAAGACAGAGAGGACAGCCCGTCCCGAGTCCGCTAAAAGGGCCAGACCGTAACCGGAGTTTAGCTTTTATACTGAAGGGAGCAATGGCCAATTTTCTTCCCGTCGATGAACAGTTAGACCTGCTGCAAAAAGGAGCGGCGGAGATTATCCGCGTCTCCGATCTCCGCGAACGCCTGGAAAAATCGCGGCAAACCGGTATACCGCTGCGAGTGAAAGCCGGATTTGATCCCACCGCGCCCGACCTGCACCTCGGCCATACCGTCCTGATGCGCAAGCTCAAGCACTTTCAGGACCTCGGTCATCAGGTCATCTTTCTTGTAGGAGACTTCACTTCGCTCATCGGCGATCCAACAGGCCGTTCGGTCACGCGCAAGCCGCTGACCAGGGAGCAGATTGACCAGAACGCCAGGACCTACACCGAGCAGGTATTCCGCATTCTTGACCGAGAGAAGACGGAAGTACGCTTTAACTCCGAGTGGCTGGACAAGCTGGGTTTCGAGGGCATCATTCGCCTTGCAGCTAAGTTCACCGTCTCGCAGATGCTCGAACGCGACGACTTCCACAAACGCTTTCAGGAAGAGAAGCCGATCTCGCTGCACGAAATGCTCTACCCGCTCGCACAGGGCTACGATTCCGTCGCATTGAAAGCCGACGTCGAGCTAGGCGGCACCGACCAGAAGTTCAATCTGCTGGTAGGGCGTGAGCTGCAGCGCCACTACGAGCAGCCCTCGCAGATCGTGCTGATGACGCCGATCATCGAAGGCACCGACGGCGTGCAGAAGATGTCGAAGTCGCTGAACAACGCCATCGGCATTCATGAGCCGCCGCAGGAGATGTACGGCAAGCTGATGTCGATCAACGACGAGTTGATGTGGCGCTACTGGACGCTGCTCACAGACCTGCGCCAGTCTGAGATCGACCAGATGCGGGCTGACGTAGCCAGCGGCGCATTGCACCCGATGGAAGCGAAGAAACTTCTCGCCCGAACTATCGTCTCCGGCTTTCACTCGGAAGAGGCCGCCAGGGAAGCAGACGAGAACTGGTCGCGCCTTTTCCAGCAAAAAGACACCACCGCAGTTACAGAAGAGGCTCCGGTTGATCTGGCCAGCATTGCCATGGGCGATCCGGCGCAGGTTGAGCGCGCTCTGAGCGATCCCTCAGCCGAAGTCCGCGTAAACGTAGCCAAGCTGCTGGTCGCGCTTGGCATCAAGGCCTCGCGTACCGAGGCCGAAAGGCAGGTGGCCGCCGGAGTCAATATCGACGGAGCCACCACGACGCAGAAGTTTCTCGATTTGCCCAGGCGCCCGGCGCGTGTCCCTGTCCGCGTCGGCAAGAAGGCAAAGATCGCGGTGATCGAGTAAGCGATGACCTCAGGGGCTGAAGCCCTTTTTACGTCTGTGAAATGTGTGCGGCCTGAAGGCCGCACCTACCCCAACTTCTGTCACGCTGTCATCTAAACCGTTATCACCAAACCTCCATCATTGATTTGCGGTTAGTGATTTTGAGGGTAGGCGCAGGCTTTAGCCCGCGCACTATCCAACGTAACTTGAGGGGCTTTAGCCCCTGAGGTACGCTTTTCCTGACCGTGCGCAAACAATCGCAAACATACTTTGTCACGACTGTGACCGAGGGCCGTCGCGCGCTTCTTCAATCCGATCAAAATGCTCAATTAATGGTCGATACTCTATTTCGCTATCGTGAGCAGGGGCGATTTTCTGCATGCCTTTGTCGTCATGCCGGAACATATTCACACCATCCTCACGCCGTCGGAAGATCAATCGATCGAACGTTGCGTGCAATGTATCAAGGGAGGCTATTCTTTCTCCCTGCAGTCGAAATTTCCTGTGTGGCAAGGAAGCTTTCATGAACATCGCCTGCGAGACGGTGAAGATTATTTTCGTCATGTCGCCTATGTTCTTGAAAACCCAGGCAGGCGCGGGTTACACAATCATCGGCATATGCATACGAAATATGCCGACAGGATCGATCCGATGCCAGGGCACCTTATGGGCTGAAGCCCCTTCTTCACTTCTGCCACATGTGTGCGGCCTGAAGGCCGCACCTACCCTCGTAACACCTTGCTGATGCGTGAGTGGCCGTTCTCATTTCTTGAAATATCGTGGCTTGCTTCCATCGGCCCAGGGATCATACTCCGCTGCAAACCGCATGCGTTCGGTCGTCGAGGGATGGCTGTAAGTCCACCACTCTACGAAGCGATTCGGCGAAGGATCATCGAGCCATATCTCTCCGAGCCGCTGAAAATCCTGCGTAGCTACCTGCTGCGGATTGGTCACCAGCCCATGAATGACCTCCTGTCCATAGACATCAGCCTCATGCTCGATCATGCGGCTGAAGGCGTTCGCCATCGGCTCGGCAACAAAGCTCAGCGCGGTCATCAGTAGAAGCACCAGTCCTACTGAGGCCCAGCTTTCTACGGCGCGGATGTGCCACGCGTCTCCACGGCGCCTAACAAGCCATTGCAGCAGCCGATACGCAATCCAGTAAAAGACGAAGATCAGCGCAGCGGAGAAAATCAGCCCCTTCACAATGTGGCGCAGCGCATAATGCCCCTGCTCATGCCCGTAGATAAAGAGAATCTCATCCGTCGAAGCAAGTTTCAGCGTCGTATCCCACACAACGATGCGCTTCGACGCGCCAAAGCCCGTCACATAGGCGTTCATGCCGGTCGACTTCGCGCTCGCATCCATCAGGAACATCCTGGAGGGCGGGATATCGATCCCGCCGCGCACCACCACGCGTTCCAACTGGATCACCAATGCAGGAGCGCTCTTCTCCAGCGGAGAAAAGTGATTGAATAGCGGATCGATGAAGACAGGGATGGCAAAGATGCCCAGCACTTCCACCGGAAGCGTAAGCAGCCAGAACCAGAGCCACCAGCGCCGTGGCGAAGACCGCATCAGCGCATAAAGAGACGTAAGCGCAAGTGTGCCAAAGAGAATCTGCAGCAGAGCAGCCAGTCCCCAGTCGCCGAACCAACCAGTCCAGTGCTGCACCGACAATCCGTAGTGGAAAGAGACCGCGTGCGAAACAGCGGCCGCAGGCAATCCGATCAACGCAAGCGCTGCAAGCCACAGGGGAGCCACGAGAAATCCCTGTAGCCACGGTTTGCGCGTTACAGATTCGGCCCATCTGGCGGTTCGTTCTCCGAAGCCCCAATGCAGGAGCAGCCATAGCGCCAGGACAATCCAGGCCACATCGCCAAAGTGCAGGGCCGCGCGCCAGCGGCTCAGCTGAATTGCCTTTTCCAGTTTCGATGGCGGCAGCGTGTAGACAGAGGAAACGGCTTTGCTTGTTTGAGAATGCAAAACCAACGGAGAAAAGCTAAACAGCACGGCAAGGATCTTTGCTGGACGCGGCTTCAAAGCTTCAGTCAAGCCTCACCAGATAAGCCTCGCCCTCCTGCGGCTTCAGTTCCTTGGCGATCTCCGTGGCACGTCCCCTGTCGTCATTCAGTGGCCGAATCCTGACCCAGTGTCCGGTCGGTCCGGTGAACTCAATCACATTCGCCGTGTGGTACTTGTGTTCCAGGTGCTCTTCGAGCTTCAGTGCTTCTTTCTCTTTGGAGAACGCGCCAACCTGCACGCACCAGCGTCCGCCCTCCTCAATAGGCTTGGGCGCGGCATACACATCGATGCGAACCTGCGCCGTGCCCGGCCGCCACACCCCAATCTCTTTTGCCGATGCGACGGAGAGGTCGAGCACGCGGTCCGGCACAAATGGGCCACGATCCGTGATCCGCATTACCGCCGTCTGCCCCGTTCCCAGATTCGTCACCCGGATCAGCGACCCCATCGGCAGTGTGCGATGTGCAGCCGAGATCGCATTCTGATCGAATATCTGCCCGTTCGCCCCGCGACGATTGTGATACGGAGGCCCATACCAGCTCGCTCGTCCTGTCTCGGTGTAAATAGGTGCGTGCGCTGCGACGAAAGCCTCATCCACTGTTGTTTCCGCCGGAGCCGCAGTGCTCTCGGCAGGTGGAACTGAAGATGGAGGTTTCGCGGTTCCGATCGCTGGTGCTGCCGGATGAATCACGGGTAGGGGAGGAGGGGGCGGGGTGTAGGCCACCTGCTTTTTGTGTCCGCAGCCGGCGACCAGCATAAGGGCAACCAACGCCGAACCTGCAAGCGGTTTCCTGTCCATTTTCATCGGTCCCACTATTTCCTCTCCAGATAATCGGCAAGTTTGCACAATTGATCGGCGGCAATCCGCAACGCTTCCGACGAGTTCTGCCTCACCTTCGGCACGACCTCGTCATTCAGATAGTCGATGACCTTGCGCACTTCCTCCTCCACGCGCGGGGCTGCGCTGCCGATATGTTGATCTACCTTGCGTCCGAATTCTTCAAATGGGTTGCCGCTCGACATAATGTGTTTTCACTCCTGAAAACAGCCAAACACTTTCAGTGTGCTTTTGCCCGAAGGCAAGGTCAACGGCTCTTCTTCGGCAGGTGCCTAAGCCGTTACCTTACAATGGGCATGCATCCATGTTCTTTCCATGACCGTCTAAGTATTCTGATTACATCGATATAGACAATAGACAAATACCAAAATCAGCAGGAAGCGGCACATATTCAATGCTTTTAAAATCTCTTTTTTGGGGCGCGGGTCTTATGATGCTTGCGCTTACCGGCATTCCTGCTCTCGCGCAGCAGTCCTCACTCCCCGATGCGCCCCGGCCCAGCGACCCGGCAAACAACACTTCAGCCGCGGTTCAGAAGAGAAAATGGTCGGATGTGGTCGAACCGGGCGAGAAAGTTCCGCCGCTCTATGTCAAGGACAAGCTCCTCTTCCCGGTGCACGAGGAATTGCGCCTCAGCAGCTGGTTCCCCACTTTTTTCTCCTCGGGGTGGCAGCAGCTCAGAGACAGCGACCCCAGGTACGGCGTCGACTCCGGCGCCTACGGACAGCGTCTGGGTGCGGCGGCGATC
>JAATFH010000384.1 GCA_015655315.1 Terriglobales bacterium | reverse complement strand
GAACTCCGCAGGGCAGTGTGCCGGATAACGTCCGGGATCGGAGCGTCAAGGCTTCGAGACGGCTAGTGCCACAGAGAAGATACCGCCTACGCCGCAAGGCGCAAGGTAAGGGTGAAAAGGTGCGGTAAGAGCGCACCGCCCCGGCGGTAACGTCGGGGGCAGGGTAAACCCCACACGGAGCAAGACCAAATAGGGAGGGATGCGCGGCCAGACCCAGATAGCCGCGCGGCGTGCCTGCCCGGCGCGCCAACGTGGGTTCTCCATACGGACGGCTTCCGCCGTCGCGTGGAGCGGAAACCTTCGGGTAGGTCGCTTGAGCGCCGCAGCAATGCGTCGCCTAGAGGAATGACCGTCCTCGACAGAATTCGGCTTACAGGCTGCTTGCAGTGATGGCCCCGTATCTCCTGAAAAGGAGAACGGGGCCTTCCCTTTTTGCCACCCTCAATCATGCACCGCGTCATTCTGAGCGCGTCATCCGCGCGAAGAATCCATGCGATGCTGGCAGCGTTATGGTCAGAGAAAGTTTTCGCTGAAGTCGTTTTTTTCGTTCATGCCTAAAAACTTGAATGCGGTGCTACTGCGAATCCCGCATGGATTCTTCCTCCCCTTCGCGTTGCTCAGGGTTGTCAGAATGACGGGTGTCAGTGGTCAGCCGGAGTATTCTTCGTCGGTAACGTGCTTGAGCCAGACGACGAACGTCCCGCTGCCGTCGCTTTCCTGAATGGCGAGGTGCGTCATGGTGCGGTCCGGAGCAGCCCCGTGCCAGTGCTCTTCTCCTGGCTCAATCCAGACCGAATCGCCGGGATGCATTTCCTGAACCGGTTCGCCCTTGAGCTGGATGCGGCCCACTCCGGAGAGAATGTGCAGGGCCTGTCCTACAGGATGCGTGTGCCATGCGGTGCGCGCTCCGGGCGCGAAGGAAACCAGAGCGGAGCTGACACGCGCGGGTGCGGGTGTAGTGATGACTTCGTCGATCCAGACGGTTCCGGTGAAGTAGGCTTCGGGGCCTTTGCGGCAGCCGCGCACATGGTTGGTAATGATTTTCATGGTGAGTCGATTGTAACGACTCACCATGGAAACCGATCAACCTGCCAGTGAATAGACGATGGTAATTGTTGTCAGCACTTCGACCGGGTCCCCGTTCAGCAGATAGGACTGCCAGCGCCATTGGCGAACCGCATCGAGCGCGCTTTGGCGAAGCGCATCCGGGCCGTCTTTCACCTTGAGATCGATGGGCGCTCCATCTTTGCCGATGACGACGGAAAGAACCACGCTGCCCTGAATCTTCTGCTTCTTCGCTTCTACCGGATAGACAGGCTGTGTTTTCTGAACAATCTTGAGGTTGTCAGCGTTCACATGAAGCTGCTTCGGAGGGCTCTTCTGCGCCGGTCCGGGCGTATCCACATCCATGCGAAAGGCCATCGCGGATGTGCATGTCGCCACAGCGAGGGCACCGCAGACGATGGCAATTGCAAGCCGCTGCGGACGGCGTATCTCAAAGTGCTTCCGGGTCAGGTTCATAATTCTCCTCTCAAAGACGTTGGCATCGAAGATCCCGATGGCGTGAAGGTTTTCGGCGGCCATGCGATTCGATAGCATCGACGCCAGCCGCAAGAGCGAAGATGCGTAACTCCCCCGTCCTGCGACGGTCTCGGCGGCCATGGCGTCGCACACCATCTCACGGGTTTCGGCAACGCGCGAACGCGTGAGCCACAGCAGGGGATGGTAAGCAACCGGCAGCGCGACCAATCCGTAGAGAAGATTCTTCGCGAAGTCCCGGCGGCGGAGATGGGCGCACTCATGCGCGAAGACAGAATCCAGATCGTCTGCCTCGACACTCTGGAGAAACGCGGGCGGCAACAGCAGTATCCAGCGCCTGACGCCGACCGTCACCGGCCCCGAGAGCAGAGAAGAAGTTGCGACCTGCACGGTGCCGTCGGAGATATCGAAGAGTTTGCGGCAGCGCTCCAATTTTTGTGCCTGAGCGGCGGTCAAGGTCACGGATATGGCGTGCCGACGCATCTCCTCTGTTCTCCAGAGTGTCCATGCCATGCGGGCGACAAAGTAAAGGATGCTGCCTGCATACGCCAGCACAACGGCGGTCACGGCCCACGGGGGAAGCTGCAACTTTGCGGCGGATGAAGCAGAACCTACGCCGACAATCACGCGCGTTTCGCCTCCGGTTGCACTGCCGAAGATCGACAGCGCCAGCCCCCAGGCTTGTTGCAATAGACCGACTATGTTGAAGCGGCAGAGGGGAAGGATCGCCTGAAGTATCAGGGCGCTTGCCCATATGCGGTGCTCCATTTGCGGCCCGATTGGCCGTGCCAGGCGCGCCGCGAGCCACGCGGCGATGAAGACCAGTGGGACCTGCCATAGAGAGTTCAACAGATAGGTAAAGAGCCAGGATTCGAGAACAATCATGAGTTGCCTCTTTCCTCTTCGAGCCGCTTACTCAACTCGGCAATTTTTTTGGCGTCGAGCTGCCTGCTCTTGATCAGGCTCATGACCAGCTCTTCGCTCGATCCGCCGAACATGCGGTCGACCAGGTCGCGGACCGCGTGGCCCAGGGCTTTCTCCTCAGTGACGGTGGCGCTATAGACATAGGCGCGCCCGCGGAGCTTGCGCTTCAGCTTGCCCTTTTTCTGCAGGATGTTGAGCATCGTCTGCACGGTCGTATAGGCCAGCTGTTGCTCCAGTCCCTCTTGGACGGCATTCACGTTGCTTGGCCCAAGCCTCCATATTACTTGCATGATCTGCAATTCGAGCTTGGTCAGAGTTTCTGTGTCGCGTTCTCCCACTGGGTTCTCCTAATAAGTTAGGAGATTAGGCCTCATTTGGAAATCTGTCAACTAAGTTTTTAGGAGATAGGCGGGCTGGAGAGAGCGGAAGCTTGCACTCCACCCGCTTCATCATTTGAAATACCAAAGGCATGAGTGAAAGAAAGTTAGCATTCCTATTTCCCGGACAGGGCTCGCAGGCCGTTGGCATGGGCCGCGATCTGTCTGAAAAGTTTCCCGTTGCAAAACAGACATTTGACGAAGCCGACGAGGCCCTCGGGTTCTCGCTTTCGAAGCTGTGCTTCGAGGGACCGGAAGACCAACTCAAACTGACCGAGTTTACGCAGCCGGCGATCTTTACTGTTTCGATTGCCGCACACCGCGTGCTTGCTGAAAAAGGCGTCGCGCCAAGCTTTGTCGCCGGGCACTCGCTGGGTGAGTATTCGGCGGATGTGGCGGCGGGGGTTTTATCCTTTGCCGATGCGGTGAAGACAGTTCGTAACCGTGGCCGTTACATGCAGGAGGCGGTGCCTGCGGGCGAAGGCGCGATGGCGGCGATTCTCGGGCTCTCCTCGGAAGCGGTGATTGATCTTTGCGCGAAGGCTGTGGCTGAGAGCGGCGCCGTCGTCTCGGCTGCAAATCTCAACTCGCCGGAGCAGACAGTGATCTCCGGCTCTGTTGCCGGTGTCGAAAAGGCGGCTGCGATTGCGAAGGAATCGGGAGCGAAGAAGGTTGTGATGCTGGCGGTGAGCGCGCCCTTCCACTGCGCGCTGATGCAGCCTGCGCAGGATCGGCTGGCCGACGATCTGCGGCAACTTAATTTTTCCGCTCCGACGGTGTCGGTCGCGACGAACGTGGATGCTGCCCTGATGACAGACGCCGGGCAACTGCGCGATGCGCTCATCCGGCAAGTCACCGGGTCGGTGCGGTGGGTCGAGTAGATGCAGCTCTTGATCGAACAGAAGCCGACGCATTTCATCGAAGTGGGTCCGGGCAAGGTGCTGAGCGGGTTGATGCGGCAGATCGATCGTTCGCAGACGACGCTGCATGTTGCAGACGAAGCGAGCCTCGAAAAGACACTCGCGGCGCTTACGTCCGCGTCATAACCCACCGGTACAATCGCAGGTGCGGAGGCTCCTATATGACCGACACAGCAAGCGGAATCGTCACGATCCCCAGCCGCTATTCCGTCGATGAAACCGTGAAGCGGCTCGAACAGACGCTTGCCGAAAAGGGCATCAAGCTCTTCACACTCGTCGATCACAGCGGCGAAGCGGAAAAGGCCGGATTGAAGATGCCGCCGACCAAGGTGGCCATTTTCGGCAGTCCGAAGGCGGGAACGCCGCTGATGCTGGCTGCCCCGAGCATCGCGCTTGATCTGCCGATGAAGTTATTGATTGCCGAAGACACGAACGGGAGCGTCTCCGTTTCCTGGAACGCTCCCGCTTATCTTGCTGCGCGACATAAATTGCCGCAGGATTTGCTGGCCAGCATTGCGGTCATCGAGAAACTGGCCGCCGCGATTGCCGGTTAGAGCTTACTTCACCGTCATCGTCAACGGAATGGAGTGGCTGGTGACCTCGCCGCCGTTGTTGGAGTAGGCGGTGATGGTGATGGCATAGTTCCCCGGAGGGGTGCCCGTATTCGCCGTCGGAGGATGGTGGAGGTAGCTGTATCGCTGTGAGCAGGCGGTCAAGCCGGATACGCTGGCGAACAGGAGCAGGGCCACGCCGAGCAGGCGAATCCCGTTGCCGTCACGCTTGCGCAGGGCTCCGATTCCCACCAGCGCGATCACTCCGGGAAAGAGCATGGCATAGGCCAGATGCGATGTATTACCGCCAAGGGGCGCGGTCTGATTTCTGGTCGACTTGGAACTCGCTGTGGTCTGAAGCTGCAGGGTGCTGTTGACTGCGGCAACCGTGAGCGGGGTCACGATGTTCGGGGTAAAGAGCCCTGTCGTCGCAACCGGAAGGCCCGACAGGGAAAGCGTGACGGACTGCGTGAACCCATTCTCGGGCGTCACCGTCATAATGATGGTCGCGAAGTCGCCCGCGTTCAGATTCAGCGAAGTCGTGCTGGCCGCGATAGTGAAATCCGGTGGCGCGGGGGTGGCGTTTGTCTGCAGGTTCTGACTTGCAGATGTCGAGGACGCATAGCGCTCGCTTCCGGAGTAGACGGCGGAGATTTGCTTCGTTCCGGCGGGCAGCTTGTCGAGCGTGAGGCTGGCTGTGCCGTTTTCACCCACGTAGGCCGAGCCGAGCGAGACTCCGTTGCTGACGAAGCTCACCGTTCCGTCAGAGACGGCAACGCCGGTGGGGTCTTTCACGGTGACGGTCAACGTGGTTTTGGCTTCCTCTGTGGCCACGGAAAGCGCAGTGCGGCTGGCGATGGTCTGACTGTGGCCCTGCGAGACAATAAAGAAAAGAGCAAGAATTGCGGTCAGATACGACCCACGCCTGATTGTTGCCGTGAACTTCCAGATATTGCTGTTTGACTGCAAACTCATTCGTCCGGTTCTCTGCTCTTTTCCCACAGGATTTCTTGTCGATACACAATTGTATCTGTGCGGCGCAAAATCGGCGATGCTGCGCGGGAAATGACCGGCACTTCCCGCATTGCAAACGCATTTGTTAGACGCAGCGGACCCAGGAACGGGGGTTCATTCTCCCCGCAGCGCTTGCATCGGATCAATCGAAGCGGCCCGCGTCGCCGGAAGCGCAGACGCGGCCAGAGCCAGCAGAATCACGGCAATGGCTGCCATCGTCAATACGATGGGATCAAAAGGACTGACTCCGAAGAGGAAAGACCGCAGCAGGCTGGAAGCGCCCACGGCGCCGAGCAGGCCGATGACGCACCCAATCGCGGCGAGCTTCGCTCCCGAGACGAGAATCAGCCGGATGATCCCGGTACGCTGCGAGCCGAGCGCCATGCGAATAGCCATCTCCTGGACGCGCGAGGCGACGGAGAAGGCGATGACGCTGTAGATGCCGAGCACTGCCAGCAGCACGGCGGCACCGGCAAAGGCGGAGATGATGGCCGTATTGAAGCGGCGAGGAGCTTCGGTGTCGGAGACATTCTGCCGCATGGTCTGCACCTGCGTCAGTGCAAGTTGCGGATCGAGCGACCGGGCGGTGGCGCGGAGAACATTCTCCATCTGTTCGGGCGGGAGACCGCTGCGCAGGACGATATAGCCGCCGTTGCCGTTCAGGTCGGTGGGCTGGGCAAGCGAGCCGATTGCCTTTTCCGTCTGACCGACTGTCATGTAGTACTGCTCTTTGGTTTCGGCGTCGGGAGAGCCAAGCTTGACGTCGGCGATTTCGCCCACAATCGTGAGCCAGGGAGTCTGCATCTCAGCGGTGCCGATGTGCAGCCGCTTGCCGATCGGGTTCTGATTGGGCCAGTAGTGTTCGGCGAGCTTGCGGTTCACGATCACGGCCAACTGCGCGTCGGCGGTGTCCGCTTCGGTGAAGAAGCGTCCGCGCAGCAGGGGAATTTTCATCGCGCTGAAATAGTCGCCCATAACGGAGGCGACTGTAGCGAGGTTCAGGTTTGCGCCCTTCTGCGGAACGTATCCTTCAGGAACGAAGGCCTGGTTGCTGTTGTTGCTCGATGCCGGCAGAAAGGTCGTAAACCCTACTGCCTGTGCCCCGGGAGCCTGCCGCAAACGCAGGATAAATTCCTTGTTAAAGGCATCCACCGCGGGCTGGGTGGAGTATTGCTTCAGCGGCAATCCATACGCGGCGGTTGCAATATGGTCAGGCTGGAAGCCGAGATCGACCGAGCGCATCTTCTCAAAGCTGCGCAAGAGTAAGCCAGACGCGGTGAGGAGGATCAGTGCGATGGCGATCTCCGCAACCACCAGCGCCGAACGCAGGCGCGCATGTCCGCCACCCGCCGACCCGCTGCGCCCGCCTTCCTTCAGCGTTTCATTGACGCTGGTGCGCAGCGCGGCGAATGCGGGAGCGAGTCCGCAGACGAAGCCGGTGACGATGGCGAGCAGCAGCGCAAAACTGACCACGACCCAGTTCAGGCTGATTTCGCTGACGCGCGGCAGGCTTTCCGGCAGCAGGTTTTTGCCCACGCTCAGCGCCACTGCGGCCAGCATGATACCGAGCAAGCCGCCCAGCACGCTGAGAATGAGGCTTTCAAGAATGGCTTGACGCAGCAGCGCCGCAGCGCGTGCTCCGAGCGCCAGCCGCACGGCGACTTCGCGCCGCCTGCGAATGGCGCGCACCAGCAATAGTCCGGCGAGATTGGCGCAGGCGATCAACAGCACTATGGCTACCGCGAAGAAGAGCGTCCGCACCAATGGACGCGCCTGCTCGATCGTTTCTTCCTGCAAAGGACGCACGACGGAACTGATATGCAGGCTCGCCATCAACGCCGGATTGTTGCGCATGAATTCCTGTGAGACGCGCTCGGCATCGCTCTGCGCCTGGGATGGCGTGACACCGGGTTTCAGGCGGCCCACCATCTGGTAGCTCCAGTTCGCGGCGGATCCAGTGGCCAGTTCATCGGGCCGGAAGCTCATCGGCACCCAAAGTTCAATGCGGTTCAGGTGACCGGAGGTCAATGGAAATTCGAAGTTGCGCGGCATCACGCCGGTCACGAGGTAAGGCTTACGGTCGAGCAGGATTTTGGTGCCCAGAATATTCGGATCGCCATGAAAACGGCTTTGCCAGGTGGAGTAGCTCAGAACCACTACCGGCTGACTCTGCCGGGTAAAGATGCGGCCCATCAGCGGAGCCACACCCAGCACGGGCAGCACTCCTCCGCTCATACGCGCGGCATTTATCTGCGCGGGATCTCCATTGCCGGAAAGCTCAAACCCGGCGAACTGGTAGCCGCCGAGATTCACGAAAGAATGCGTGTCGCGCGTGTAGGCGCGAATGTCCGGCACGGTCACCCCGGCCTCGCCGTTGCCGCCCAGGTCGGCGCCCTGCAGGCGGTCCGCGAGAACGACCAGCCTGTCAGGATCGGGGAAAGGCAGTGGCCGCAGCAGCACGCCCTCAACGATGGAAAAAATCGCGGTTGTCGCGCCGATACCAAAGGCGAGCATCAGCACAGCCGTAATGGTAAATCCAGGAGACTTGCGCAGCTGGCGGAAAGCAAATTTTAGGTCGAGCAGGAGCGTTGGCATCGGGGTCCTCGCAATTACAACAACGACTAAAAACGCAGCAACTGATCCACCAAACCACGGCGGAGCTAAGCGCTGTCAATTCTTGCAATTATCTGGCATAAACACAGGTGCGGCGCGCGAGACCGTCCAGAATCGAGATATATGCGTCCGAAAATGGACAATGGGGATATCGAGAAAGAGAAAACAATGGGCACTCGATGGAGTGCCCATTGCAAGTCCGGTTCCGGGAGGATGGTCGCGTCAGCGCAAGTGGATTGGCGCCGCAAGCTTGAAGTTGACCACCGATTCGGCTGGGATGGTGACGTCCTTGTTGCCGGTCAAGGCGGCCACTCCGGTACCCGCGCCAGCGCCCGCCAGCCCGCCTACCAGCAAGCCGACGCCGCCCGTAGCCACACCGCCAATGAGCATGCCGAGGCCGGTGCCGCCGCCGATGAAGGCCGCGCTGCGCTTGCCCTTGCCCTTTTTGGTTCGGGTAAGGTTGCCGGTGTCGATGCGATAGTGCTGGCCGCGCACGTTCAGCCCCGTCAGCGTCAGTTGGAGATACGACGAGCCCTTGAAGTGGCCGCGTT
>JAATFH010000324.1 GCA_015655315.1 Terriglobales bacterium | reverse complement strand
GCGTTGTCGTTGAAGTAGAAGCTGGAACGAAACTTGATCAGGAAGTCTTCCGGCTCTTCGTATTTACCGAAGGTAAAGGCGGTCTCCGGAACATGCTTAGCCGTTCCCCACACATGCCGGCGCCCGTACCGATCTGCCTTCAACGAGACCAGATTGACTGTCAAATGATCGACAACATGGACTGCAACCTCGCCCTCTTGCCATTCGTCGACGCCATACTTTAAGAGATCGAGCAGTGCGCCCAGAGTACTCACATGGATCGTCGGCTTCGTCCATTGCGGAGCGAGCTCGCGCACGGGATCTCCGAGCGTTCCATTTTCCTTGAGCGCGTATGCCTGCCCATTGACTTCCTCAGTCGCCGGCTTCCGCTTGCTGAAGAACCCGGCGACATGGTCGAACAAATTTTTTACTTCATCGAACATGGATTGCTCCTTGAATGAATTCGCGGCCCTCCGCGTTTACTTCTGAATTCCGGAAGAATCGAAATTGATGACCGCCGCCTCTTTGGGCTTCGGAGCGCTCCACAGCGGCATTTGGCGTGGATCATTTGCAAAGGCCACAAGGGAACCGTCCTCCGCCTTACCGATGAAGCACTTCGATTTATGCGTCTCGATCGCGGCAAGCTTCGAGGTGCACTTGAATTCGGTTTCGATCGTGACGCGATCGCTATGGGGCTTAAGCACCAGCTGCAGCGTGACCGCTCGCGTGTCGGTGGCAGGCGTGTTGAGGTCGGCAATGTTCGCCAGCACCTTGCGCAACTCAATCTCGAAACCATCGATCATCGCGCCGTCGTTGATATTCCCGATGTTGATCGGGATCAGCTCCACATCTTGCATGAAAACCTCCTGAACTTTTGTAGTGACATCAGGACCTGAAGAACTTTTCGGCCCAGAAAACAACACGGAACGCATAGGGCAGCAGCACGAAGAATGCGATGACGCCCGTCGAGATCAGCAACAGCCGGCGGCCGAGATGCAGCGAGCAGAGCGAGTCTTCCATCTGAACAGGCCGAGCACAGAGCTCGTTGCGCTCCCGCGCCTGCTTCATGCGGTAGAAATCTTCATACAAAGCGCAGCTAAAGCAGAGCTTGCTTTCTCCCGTCGTCAATTCGTGGCAACCAGGACAAATGTGCAGAGCATCGGGAATCGTGCAGGCGTTCATGCGACACGCCCTTTTCGATTGCGCTTACGGCGATCGCGGGCTTCCTGCAGCTTGATCGCGTGGATCTCGGCAGGCGTGCGCTTGCGGTTCGCCTTGCGAGCAAGCACCGCCATGCGATCACGATCCGCATAGTGAGCCCGCACGCAGCCAGGCTTATTGCAGACCGTTCGCGACGGTCCCAGCCAGCAAAGCTTGTCGCCATCGATCTTGTCTTCGGTGACGCCGCAGAAGCGGCACTCGCCCGGAATCGGGATATTCATTGCTTACCCTCCATGACCAAAGGCAGCGCACAGGAGCTCGATCGCACCGATCAAAGTCAGCGTGACGAGAGTCCAATTCCGCAGGTAGCGGAAAATCACTTTGTCGATTTGCGGGCGGTTCATCGCGCACCGCCTTCAGGAATGCTCTCCATGGCATACCAAATGGAGACCTTCGCTGCTTCGAGGCGGTTCTGCAGCTCCCGCTTCTCTGGCGATGAGTCAAAAGCCTCTGCTGCCCTCAGAGCATCGAGAATCCCGCGCTCGATGGAATTGAGTAACTCTCTCACTGAGCACCGCCTTCCCGCGAGACCTTCAACCCGGCGCAGGTGTTCACGCAATCGACGATGCGCCGCATGTAAGTCAGCTCAGATTCGAAAGGAAGTTCGCTGCCAAGCGGATCCACTACAAGAACGCTTTGCGCGTTCCGGATCTCGCCCAGCTCATTGACCGTCCAAGGTTCCCCGCACAAAGCAAGAACAGGCAGCGAATGCGGCCGCTCCTCAACGGCCGCGCTCGCCGGTTCACTTTCGCCTTTTCTGCTTGCGCTCCTTTCAGTTGGGAATTGGTACGACGGCAGTGCGAGGAGACTCGCGAGCACACGCATGAGCCGCCCCGTGCGGCACAGCTCTTCGTGCTCAAGGAAATCAATGTTCGACTGAATGCATCGGCATTCGACACAGACGATTTCCGAAGATGTGATATGACGGGTGAATTGGTGGCGGGCCAGATCGCGCGCAGCAAAAAGTAGCTGCGTCAGCAGACCTTCGCGGGTGGGATTGACTGATGGAATTCGTCCGGAAATGGACGAATCGGCCGGTGCTTGAAGGACTTTGCGAGAATTGTCCACGGCATATCTCCTTTGATTTCAAGGAAATATTCCGTGCTGGTGGGCGAGGCGGGAATCGAACCCACAACCCCCGGCTTAGAAGGCCGGTGCTCTATCCGATTGAGCTACTCGCCCGTTGCGGTCGCTTGCTTCATTGTAATCGTTGCCGCCATCTCCAGTGCAGCCCCCAAAATACGACGTGCGGCAATCTCCGTTGCGGCGCATGCCGCCACATAAAGTGTGATCGCGAACCCCTCAAGGGTATCGACATTTGCAGTCCGGACGACCAACTCGGCGCGAGATTGCGGCATACTGACTTGGCGTAATTCATCCGTCACCGCGCGGACCCACGCTTCCATAGCCGTGAAAGAAGTAAACAACCCTGCTTCGCGCGCCACGATATCGACATAGCAGGCAATACCCAGCTTTGCTTCCTGCTTGCCCGCATCAAACTCCAGGGGATCGATCTCGTCTTCCGATAACGGCCACAGATCGCACTTTGAGGTAAACACCGGCGAAGGTTCCTGGTTCAACTTGATCAATGCCTGCGCCAGCCCTGAGCTCCCAGCAGCTTCCTCGATCCGGCTCACAAGCGATAGATTCTGGCGGAGATCCACAAAGCCGTCCCATGGCACAATAATCGCGGGCAGATCGGCACCAATCTCGATCGACCAATCAGCTTCCATACTGTTGATCACGCACCGTGGAGAGTAAAAAGCCCAGCAATGTTTTCTCCGCCCAGTAGCCGTCGTACTCCCCGGCCTGAGCAAGAAAAGCACAATGACCGCCATATCGGGTCTCAATAAAGTTGACGTGAGGATTATCCATCAGCACCTGGCGCGTCTCCGGCAGCATCCGG
>JAATFH010000161.1 GCA_015655315.1 Terriglobales bacterium | reverse complement strand
GCGAGCCGCGGCACGTCTGCACCGCCGCCACCTGCTTTGGATTCTTGATGTCTGAAATATCAAAAATCCTCACGCCGCGGAAACGGTCTTTCTGCGCGGCAGGCAGGCGGCGTTCCTTTTTCTTCTCTGCATCCGGTTGAGCTTTTTGATCCGCGGCCGGCTGGGGGGCCGGAGGCTCTGGCGGAAACCCCTGCGTGCCACAATCCAGACGCCCATTCGGCATCTCTACCGACATGAACAGCAGATTTCCATAAACCGATACGTCGCCCTGTCCGCCTGGACATACCAATGACGTCAACAGGGCCGTCTTCGCCGGATTGGAGATGTCGTAGATATTGACGCCATAGAAGTTCCCCTGAAACAGGTGGTTCCCCTGGAAGGCGAAGTCCGAGTTCGCAAACGCAAGCTGTGCGATCACCAACTGCATCGGCTTCGGCATCTTCGATGTGTCACCTACACCGAGTTGGCCGAGCGTCTTCTGCACGCTGGGATCGTCGGGGGACGTGGCTGTAACCTGGAAGGCGTCAGGCTTCTTCAAAAACGCGACGTGTTTTATTCCCACGGCTGCCTCGCCCGCGTCATATAGCCCTGGCGTGAGCTTGAAGCGGGAATCGTTCGTGTCTGACCCTGTCATTCCAGCGGGCAGCACGGGAGCCGGCTGCGGTGCAAACGGATTCTCTTCGGCTTCCGGCTCTTTGGCGGGTGCGGCGGGTGCCTGAGTTGCCGGTGCGGGTGTGGAGGGTGCAGGCGCCTGTGCCTGCATTGAGCCCACACCGAACCATAAAATAACCGCGGCCAGACTGGCCAAACGGAAAGGAACGTTCTTTATTCGGTTCAATAGCTCTCCTTTAACAAGTTCTGCATAATTTTGATCTCGGCCCGTTGCGTATTATCCGCGTCCGTCGCGAAGTCGAACAAGTCGGCGTCCTGCCCCGCGCCAGCCGTATCGAACAAATCTTTCACCATCACCAGCGCACCATTGTGATGTTGAATCATCCCAGTCAAAAACAGGTGATCGAACTCCACGCCCCTGGCTTTTCTTAACGCGTCCATCTGCTGCGGGGTTAGCATGCCCGGCATCGGAGCCATTGGTTGGCCTGAAATATCCATATTCGGCATGCCCGGCATCGACATGGAGATTGGTTTTCCGCGCGCGGCCAGCCACCGCTGCATAAACCTGATTTCGTCCGACTGCGAGCTGCTGATCTTGGCGCCCAGTGACCGGATATCCTTGTTCTCCGTGTGCGACGCAATCAGCGCTGTCATCTCTACAGCCTGTGAATGATGCATGATCATGCCCTGCATGAACTCCACATCCGCTTGTGAAAGTTGTGGCGGGCTGGGCCTTGTCGATGGCGGCAGCGTCTTGCTCGGCTTTCCCGGTGCCCCCGGCTGCACTACGACGGGGGTTGACACGGGGGCAGTCTGCTGCGCATGCGCAGGGGGAGAGAACAAACACATAGGAGCGCTCGCGGCGATGAACATGCCAAGCAGTGACACGCCAACTCTTGCAGGTTGGGGCTTGAGAGTATGGCGAAAACAGCGAAACTTCAACTTGGGTGCGTAACTAAGCATTTTCGGAGTGTTATTACGCTACCACGAAGCGGGCAGACGGAGCATGCGACTTGATCGCAAAATTCCGAGATTTTGACCGAATCAAGGTCGCAGGAAGCGCCCTTACTGTGGACTCGACATAGGACGCAACAAAGCGCGTCCTATGCTGCTGGTGATCCGGGTGGAAGCTTGGACATGCCTTTGCGTATTTCCATCTTAGTTGGGCTCTTAAATAAGTGTTGTCACATCACTTCGTGGTCGGAGAATCTGGGAACGGCGAGGCAGCAATCAGGTCGCAGAAGTTAGGACTTTTATAGCCGGGAATGAATCGCTCGCACACGTCCGCCTTGACCGTGCCGAAGGTAGTCTCCGGTTTATGAGCAAAGCCGCCGAAGAACGCCTGCACGATGCCTTCCTTGAACCGCTCGCGCGGATACCGTGCCACGATTTCCTCACGCAGTTCAGAAGGGAAGTGATCGAAGTTTTCTCCGAGTACATCGAGTCCGACGCCGGTATAGAGCAGCGCAACTTCGGACCGCATGTATTGCGTTACGCCTGGTGTCGTATGCAGCGCAATCGCTTCCCATGCTGTTTGCACCTGTGGCTCAGGAACGTTGTGTGTTTCAAGGAACTGGCGCACGGCATTCGCCCCGTCCACCTCGAAGCGCTCGTTTGTACTCGAAAACTCTTTTACCAGGCCGAGATCGTGGAAGGCTGCGCTTACATACAGCAATTCTGGATCGAACCGCAGTTGCTGCTGGCGTCCCTGTTGGGCCGCGAACAGGTAAACGCGAACCGAGTGGTTGAAGATCAGGCTGGTGGCGTGTTCACGGAGGATCTCCGTAGCTTCCTTGGCGAGTGTTGTATCGGGAATCAAAAGCGATGTGGCTAGGGTCGGCATATCAATGTTTCTCCTTACACTATCCACCTTAGAGCGCTCGCCGCAGGAGCGCCACGACACAGATACAGCAATTCAGGACATGCGGAGGAAGCACTTTCGTACACTACGGGTATGCGCAGAATCGTCATCACGGGCGCGCCGCCGGTGCAGATCCTGGATGTTGCCGGTCCGCTCGAAGTCTTCTCCAGCGTGACAGGATACCGGCTTGAGATTGGCAGCCCCGACAGAAATCCCGTGTTGCGGTCTCATCATGGCGTAGGCTTAACCGATGCAAAACCGCTTCACGATCTTGTTGGGCCCATCGACACGTTGATGATCGCCGGCGGTCCTGGATCGGAAGGCGGAATCTATGACAAGCATTTTCTCGCCTGGATTCGTGAAGCGGCTTCCCGTTCGCGCCGCGTTGCGTCGATCTGCACCGGCGCATTTCTGCTGGCAGCTGCCGGTTTGCTCGATGGCAAACACGCGGTGACCCACTGGAGTTTCTGTGACCGCCTGGCCCGGGAGTTTCCCTCGGTTACTGTCAATCCCGATCCGATCTATCTTCGAGACGGCTCCATTTATACATCTGCCGGAATTACCGCGGGTATCGATCTATCCCTTGCACTGGTTGAGGAAGATCAGGGGCATGAGGTCGCCCTTGCCGTCGCTCGCCACCTCGTGATGTTTCTTGTTCGCCCCGGTGGGCAGGCGCAATACAGCCATATGCTTTCGCGACAGGCGATTACGTCGCAGCCTCTGCGGGAGCTGCAGGTCTGGATGCTGGAGCATCTGCGAGACGACCTGACGGTGGAACGACTTGCCGAGCGCATTGGCATGAGTGCCCGGCATTTTACCCGCGTCTGCCTGCGAGAGACGCGTATGAATCCGGGGCAATTTGTCGACCGTATGCGCGTAGAAGCGGCGCAGCAGATGATCGACAGTTCGTCGATGGGATTGAAGGAAATTGCCGATGCGTGCGGATTCAAAACGGCGGATGCCATGCGGCGTACGTTCTTGCGAGTCATGGGAATTTCACCGGCGACATACGCCAGCCGTTTCAAGCGACTAAACAGTGCGCGCCTTCTGGTCATGCCAGCTCAGGCATAGTGGCAAGGGTTTCGAAATATATTTCAGGCGTTGGCTCTTCCAAGCTGTGGAGGTCCGCAGCGTTCGCGGCCCACAAGTGCTGCGCTGCGTAGGCTCGCCATGGACGCCATGACTCGGCACCCTGAAGGAGGATTGTCGGTGTCGTCGATGCATCATCAAGCCTCGCCGCAACGCGAAGCAGACCGATGTCTGACGCAGGGAAAGCATCCATTTCACGAATCGCACGCAGTGAAATAACCTTGCTCCAGGATATTCGGTAACGTCTTTATCCCGCCGTGCAATTTCAACGGCAGAAACGCGCATAATTTTATGGTGAATCAACTCCACCTTCTCCTCGACAAAATGAATACACCGATAGGCGAATTGTTATTGCTGGCAGACGAATCCGGCAGCCTTCGCGCAGTTGAATGGGCCGATCACGAAGAAAGACTACACAGGTTGCTGTCGAGGCAGTATCGATCGACTCAGATCACGATAGAACGCCGCAACAATCCCTTTGGTCTCACTTCCACTTTAGAAATCTACTTTGCCGGTGATATGGAGAGCATTCAATCGCTCTCCATTGCGACAGGCGGAACGCCTTTTCAAAGGCGTGTCTGGGAATCGCTTCGTTCCATTCCGGCGGGGGAAACCACTAGCTATGGGAATCTGGCAAGAAAGCTTGATGCCGCAGCTGCGGTGCGTGCTGTAGGGCTCGCGAACGGAGCAAACCTGATCAGCATCGTAGTACCATGTCATCGCGTGATCGGAGCTAATGGATCGCTTACCGGATACGGAGGCGGCTTGCACAGGAAGCAGTGGTTACTGGAACATGAGCAGAAATATACGTCCGTCGCGGGTATGCCGAGCGTATTCGCGGTAAAGCCAACTGATATACGAAAAACCTCACCTGTCGAACGCAACCGCTCGAACGCACTCGAACTGCCGTTCCCCGACGAAACTCAGCCTTGCGAAACAAAAGCGTCTTTTTAAAGCAGATCCTTCGACTGCGTATGTCGCCAAAAACGCGCCATACTCCGCTCAGGATGACAATCCAGGGGTTCTATATGTCGATACGACTAGACCGTCT
>JAATFH010000520.1 GCA_015655315.1 Terriglobales bacterium | reverse complement strand
GCGCAGGATCTGCATCTGGACAGTGTCGATTTTCTACAGGCGGTAACGACAAAGATCACGCGCGGGTGGGAGATGCTGAGCATTTCGACGATCACCAGCGGCTCGCCGTTTACTGTTTACTCGGGAATTCAGCAGACGGGCGTTGGTTCGAATGGCACGGATCGGCCCGATCAGATTGGAAAGCCGAAGTTATCGACGGCGCGCAAGGTGCGTGAAGACTACTTCGGACTTGGCCCGGAGAATGCGTCGTATTTTTCGATTCCGATCAACGTGCCAGGGGGTAGCGGGCCGAACAGCGGGCGATTTGGCACGCTGGGCCGCAATACCTTTCGCGGGCCTGCTTATTACAACTACGACTTCGCCTTCATTAAAGACACGCCGTTCGGGACACGCAAGAGCGGCAGCGAGCTGATGGATCTGCAATTCCGGGCGGAGTTTTTTAACCTGTTCAACATTGTGAACATGGGGCTGCCGGTCAATACGATCAAGGGCTCGGGATTTGGCGAGATCAGCAAGACGGCAGGGACTTCGCGCCAGATTCAGTTTTCGCTCAAGCTGATTTATTGACGGCTTCCGATTTTGCAGCAATCAGATGAAGCAGGTCGCGCAGCTCGGCGGCTGCTTTCTGGCCGATTAATTCTTCAACGCGTTTCTGCGCCAGTTTCCAGAGGGGAACCGCCTTCTTGTAGTGTCCGCGCCCGGTTGCGGTAAGCACAACCTCGCGGCTGCGCCGGTCTTTTCCCGGACGGATGATGACAAGGCCGTCCCGTTCTAACGGAAAGAGATTGCGGCCCATGGCGGTCTTGTCGGTGTCCATCCAGACGGCAAGGTCGCTGATGGTTGCGGACCTGTTTTGATTGAGAAGATAAGCAATCGAAAACTGGGTGAGGTTGAGCCCGCTGGCGGCGAGGGCATCGTCATAGATGCGGGTGATGATCCGGCTGGCTTTCCGGATGGAAGCGCCATAACATGGAGTCGCGCTGTCGCTTTCTGGTTTCGTTCGCCGTGATATATGCATATGCATCTATTATCGCAAAATTTGTGAATCATGCAAGAGGTGTATATGCATCTATTGAGACGTATCGCGAGCTTTCAAGGCTCGGGACAGGAGAAAACAATGAACAGGCTTCAAGGCAAAGTGGCGATTGTGACCGGGGCATCGAAGGGGCTGGGTGCTGCGATTGCCAAGTATCTCGCGGCAGACGGCGCGTCGGTTGTGGTGAATTATGCTTCGAGCAAAGCGGACGCAGACCGCGTTGTCTCTGAGATTGCCGCGAAGGGCGGCAAGGCGATTGCGGTCAAAGGAAATGTCGGCAATCGGGAAGACGTGGCAGCGCTGTTCGCCGAAACGGATAAGGCGTTTGGAAAGCTCGATGTTCTGGTGAACAATGCGGGCGTGTACGAGTTTCTTCCGTTGGAGGCGATTACGGACGAGCACTTCCATCGGTTGTTCGATCTGAATGTACTGGGCTTGATTGCTGCGACGCAGGAGGCGGCCAAGCGGTTCGGCGACAAAGGCGGGAGCATTATCAATATCAGCTCGATCGTAAGCCTCTCTCCGCAGGCGAGCGGTTCCGTCTATGCGGCGACCAAGGGAGCCGTGGATGCGCTGACGGTTTCGCTGGCGAAGGAACTGGCGGCACGCCAGATTCGGGTGAACACGATTCATCCCGGGTTGATCCCGACGGAAGGGGTTCAGTCGAATGTGGAGGCGGGCGGCTACGCCGCAGAGAGGCTTAAGAAGGTGATATCGGTAACGCCTCTGGGACGGTTGGGGACACCGGAGGACGTTGCGCATGCCGCGGTGTACCTGGCGTCGGACGAATCGGCGTTTATGACCGGCGAAGGGATTGTGCTTTCGGGTGGGTATCGTTGATTCGCAGTCAGCGGAGCAGAGAGTCCTAAAAAAAGGGAAGTCCCCACGAGCGGGACTTCCCTTTTTTCGTCTTGGTATCAGAAGATCGCTTTTTGGACTGTCCGGAAACGGACAGTTGGTTCCGGAAATGGCCAGTCGTCGTGAATTTGAAACCGTAGATCGGCTTATAGATCGCTGAATTAAAAAGAGTTAGACGTAAATCGAAAGTGGTGCGCCAGTTGCAACATCTCTCGTCGATGGATATCTCCCGCCCAGATATTAAGCGAAAGAAAGTACGCCGGCAGATTGTAATCGGCGCGATAGGCCTTGTTGTGGTCGCAGCAGCGGCAGCGGCTGTGTACCGGCTGAAACCGGCAGCCCCAGGTGTGGATGCCAGCACCGTCTGGCCGGACACGGTCAAACGCGGTCCAATGGTCGTGCAGGTGCGCGGGCTGGGAACACTTGTGCCCAGCGAGGAGAGCATCCGGCTGATTCCGTCACAGACCGAAGCCACGGTGACGCGCATTCGCGTTTTGCCGGGGACTAAAGTGACACCGGACACGATCCTGATGGATCTCACCGATCCACAGCTGGACCAGGAACTGTTGAACGCTCAGATTCAGCTTAAGTCCGACCAGGTGGCCTACCACAATCTGCAGGTGACGCTGCAGAGCGCGCTGATGGACAAGAGAGTGGCGGCCGCCATGGTGAGTTCGAATCACAGTCAGGCGGATTTGCAGGCACAGATCGATAAAAAACGCTACGACCTTGGCGTGATCAGCGGCATTGATTACAGCAAGTCGAAGACTTCCGCCGATGCCTTGACCACGCAGAACCAGATCTCGATGGAGCAGATCGCGATCAATGAGAAAGCGATCCAGACCCAACTGGATGTGCAGCAGGCGAAGATCGACCAGGACAAAGCGCTGCTGAAATTAAAGGAAGACCAGAAAGCCGCTCTGGAAGTGCACGCGGGGATCGACGGCGTGTTGACTTCACTGGGCCAGGCGACGACTACCGGTGGGGCGGCAACAGGCGATCAGGGTTCCCTCGGTGTGGGTGCGCACGTGGCTCCGGGTACGACGCTGGCGACGGTCGTGGTGCCGAACCAGATGAAGGCGCAGCTGAAGATTGCCGAGACGCAGGCGCACGGGATTCTGCTGGACCAACCCGCTGAGATCGACACGCATAACGGCATCGTGCCGGGGCATGTGACAAGAAAAGATCCTGCCGTAGTGAACGGAACGATCACGGTTGACGTAAAGCTTGATGGGCCCCTGCCTCCGGGTGCGGTCCCGCAGCTGAGCGTGGACGGAACCATCGACCAGGAACGGCTTAAAGATGTGCTGTACGTAGGGCGTCCGGCGTTCGGTAATCCGGATAGCACGATCAGTCTGTTCAGGTACGATCCGGATGGCAAGACGGCCACGCGGACGCAGGTGAAGGTGGGGAAGGCTTCGGTCACGCAGATTCAGATCCTGGATGGTCTGAAAGAGGGC
>JAATFH010000099.1 GCA_015655315.1 Terriglobales bacterium | reverse complement strand
TCATCGTGCCCGAATACGGCACACCCTGATGGCCGAACGTCGGCTGATAAGCTGCCACGTAGGTGGCGCTCCATTTCCCTCCGTGAACCACGGCGGCAAACGCGGGCGAAAGTGCCGACGCTGCGATGAGCGCGGCCAAGACGATGATACGGGGAAGCTTGCTCATTGCATCAATTTCTCCCAATCCTCGCGGCTGATTCGTAGCGATTCTTCGTCGAGGTGTGCGAGCGGCGTCGGTATGAGGCGCTCGCGTTCGCAGAGATCTCTGTCCTGAGTGTCGACGTATAGAAGACCCGTCACGAACTCGCCCCGGTCTGCCGTTTCATGGATGATTCGCAACGCGCCCAAGGCGTCGGTTGGATCGTAGTCGACGTCGAGTTTTCGCAGAAGCACGTGCGAGCCATCGTCGAGTTCGACGTCGTGCACGCTGCCGGGCTCGTAATCGACGACGATCTCACGGCCGCCAGCGATGTAGTCGGCCGTATGCAGCACCACGTCGTGCTCTTTCACATAGGCGTAGCTCTTCGTCGAGCCTTCGTGATCGTTGAAGGTGACGCAGGGCGAGATGACATCGAGCATGACCGTGCCTTTGTGTGCGAGTGCCGCTTTCAACATGGCGAGGAGCTGCTTCTTGTCCCCGGAGAACGAGCGACCCACGAAGGTTGCGCCAAGCTGGATGGCCAGGGAGCAGGTGTCGATTGCCGGAAGATCGTTGATGACGCCGGTCTTGAGCTTCGAGCCGATGTCGGCGGTGGCCGAAAACTGGCCCTTGGTGAGGCCGTAGACGCCGTTGTCTTCAATGATGTAGATCAGCGGCAGGTTACGGCGCATGAGGTGGACGAACTGGCCCATGCCGATCGAGGCGGTGTCGCCGTCGCCGGAGACGCCGAGCGCGGTCATCGTTTTGTTGCCAAGGAGCGCGCCGGTGGCGACGGAGGGCATGCGCCCGTGGACGCTGTTGAAGCTGTGCGCGCGCGACAGGAAGTAGGCCGGGCTCTTGGAGGAGCAGCCGATGCCGGAGAGCTTCATGACGCGCTCAGGCTGCACACCCATTTCATAAAGCGCGTCGATGATGCGCTCGGAGATGGCATTGTGTCCGCAGCCGGCGCAGAGCGTGGTCTTGCCGCCGCGATAGTCGAGGATGGGCAGACCGAGGCGGTTTACTTTCGGTGCGGGAGTGGGTGTTGCTGTCGTTGTTGCCATTAGATGATTCCCTCCTGCAGCACGAACTCATCGGTGACGGAACGCGCGTAGATTGGCAAGCCATTGAAGTGGCGGATGGAGCGCAGCTTCACGATTTCCGCGGCAGGCAGATCGAGTTTGAGCAGGCTCAGCAATTGTGCGTCGCGGTTTTGCTCGACGATGTAGACGCGGTCGTGAGAAGCAACGAACTCGTGGATTTCACTGGCGAAGGGAAAGGCGCGGATACGGAGATAGTCGGTCTCGACGCCGTATTCCTTCTTGAGCTGGTCGCGGCTTTCGATGACGGCGAAATCTGAGGTGCCGAAGGCGATGATGCCAACCTTGGACTTCCCTGTCTGCGCGACGATGGGTGCCGGAACGAGGGTGCGCACCGTTTCGAACTTGCGGTTCAGACGCTCCATCAGGTTCTGATAGTCGTCCGGACGCTCGGTATAGAGGGCCTTCTCGTTGTGTCCGCTGCCGCGTGTGAAGTAGGCGGCCTTGGGGTGATCCGTGCCCGGGAGTGTGCGGTACGGGATCGCGTCGCCGTCCACATCCTTGTAGCGGCCGAACTCGCCGAGGCGCTTCAGGTCTTCCGCAGTCAGAACCTTGCCGCGATCGAGCGGCTTCTCGGGATAATCGAACGGCTCGGACATCCAGTTATTCATGCCGAGATCGAGATCGCTGACTACGAAGACCGGCGTCTGCAGGCGTTCCGCCAGATCGAAGGCTGCGATGGCGAACTCGTAGCACTCCTTCACGCTGCCGGGCAGAAGCATGACGTGCTTCGTATCGCCGTGCGAGAGATAGGCGATCGAAAGCAGATCGGATTGGGCGGTGCGCGTGGGCAATCCAGTGGACGGGCCGACACGTTGAATGTCGAAGATGACGCCGGGAAGTTCAGCGAAGTAGCCGAGGCCCGCGAATTCCGCCATGAGCGAGATGCCGGGGCCGGAGGTTGCCGTCATCGAGCGGGCGCCGGACCAGCCTGCGCCGAGCACCATGCCCACGGCAGCGAGCTCGTCTTCCGCCTGAACGACAGCAAAAGTGGATTTGCCATCAGCCTCGATGCGGTATTTCTTCAAGTAATCGATGAGCTGTTCTACGACCGAAGAGGATGGCGTGATGGGATACCCCGTAACGACCGTGACCCCGGCGAACATCGCTCCCAAAGCAGCGGCGGCGTTGCCGTCGATGATGATCTTGCCCTCGGTCGCATGCATGCGTTCGAGAACGTAGGGATCGTGTTTCGTGAACGACTCGGCAGCGTAGTTGTAACCTGCCTGCACGGCCGCCCAGTTCAGGTCGGCGGCTTTCTGCTTCTTCGAGAACTGGCGGCGCAGCGCAGCTTCGACTGCCGTCATGTCAAACGACAAGAGCTGGGCGATCACGCCGACATAGATCATGTTCTTGACCAGCTTGCGCAGGCGCGCCTCGGGACAGACGGCGGCGGTCAGCTTATCGAACGGAACGGGATAACAGGCGACGTCGTCGCGGTATTGCTTGAGGTTCTGCGCGTCTTCGTAAATAGCCACGGCGCCCGAGGGCAGCGAGAGGATATCTTCCTTCGCCGTCTCCGCATTCATCGCAATCAGGATGTCGATTTCTTTCTTGCGGGCGACATAACCGTATTTGCTGTCGCGAATGGTGTACCAGGTGGGCAGTCCTGCGATGTTCGACGGAAAGAGGTTTTTGCCGCTGACCGGAATTCCCATGCCAAAGATGCTCTTGAGCAGAACGCTGTTGGCGGACTGCGAGCCTGATCCGTTGACTGTGGCTACCTGGATGCTGAAATCGTTGACTACGCGCTTGGAAGCGTCGTGTACAGATGCGCTTGCGGCTTGCTGGCCTAGCGCAACGTCTCCTGTCGCCATTGGGCGAATTTCCCTTCGAGTGGAAGTGGAAAGATACGATCTTTCACTCTTCATTATAGACAGCCGGAAGGCAATTCCGGCGTCTGGATACGTCAATGGGAAATTTTGTCACCAAGTGGTAAGCATCACGGTTTAAACGGTATTTCGTTCACATAAAAACAAGTTATGAGCAGGCTTCAGTGACGAACATCGGTCATCAGCTGGGTAACGTGCGCCTGCTCTTCCGCGTTCAGAGGCAGCAGTGGAACCCGTGGGCGCCCGCCGTAGTAACCGTTGAGGTCGCAGGCGAACTTTACGCCGGGAACGCCATGCCTGCCGACGACTCCGCGGGAAACTTCGACGATGCGGTGCTGCTTTTCTGAAGCGAGACTCGGGTCGTTGTCTTTCCACGCCGTGTAGATTTCCTGGCAGGCCTGCGGCGCAAATGCCGCGAAAGCCAGCACGGCGCCGGATACGCCTGCGTCGAGCGACTCCTTGAGGATGTCCGCGGAACCGCTCAGCACCTGGAAGCCGACCTCCTTGATGCGGGTGACGACGCGAGGCTTGGGCGGAGGAACGGCAATTGCTGTGGCATTTGCTCCGAGGGTGTCGGCGGATATAAAGGTCGAGGCTTCAAGCGGCTGGTCGAGCAGCATGCGATTGGTGAATGCGGCGAATACATTTGTGACCGCGGTGGCGCGCTTAGGTGCGGAGCGCGTTGCTTCGACAAGTCTCGTCAGGCGGTCGATGTTGCCGCTGGAATCCTTGATGCCGATGATGTTCGGATGCTGGGACAGTTCGGCGACGACCTCCACCGGCAGATCGTAGTGCGTGAACTTTGGGATGCTGTAGAGCACGACCGGCAGCGGCGAATGGTCGGCTACCACGCGGTAGTAGGTGAGCATTTCGAGCGGCTGCATCTGCGGGCCGTAGTAGTTCGGGGTGCGCACCAGCACTGCGTCGTAATTCTGAGCGGCGGCGAATTCCGCCAGCTTGATCGTCTCCAGCGCACTCTCGCGGGCGATTCCGGCGAGCAGGACTTTTTCGGCGGCGGCAGATTCGCGTGCTGTGCGTAGGACTTCGCGCGTTTCCTCATCGCCAAGCATGACCGCCTCGCCTGTAGAACCCAGCACAACAAGCCCTGCAATGGGCGTGCGTGAATAACGATCGACGTTATGTTCGAGCTTGCGGAAGTAGAGGCGACCGTCAGGATAGAACGGCGTGGTAGCAGCGGCGAAAATGCCTTCTAGCAGCATGCTTCTATTCTAAAGGCACTCGATGAACATGATGAAGGCCTGGAAGCAAGAGCCCTACATCCGGGGGATAAACACAGTGTCATTCTGAGCGCAGCGAAGAATCCATACGCTGCTTTACCTGCGAGTTATTTCAGGTTTCCTGTGAGAAAACAGCCAGCTTCCCTATCAACGCCAAGTGTGTTTGGATTCTTCGCTTCGCTCAGAATGACCGCGACTGGCTATCTACGGAGTTTCGCCGGGAAAAGGCGCGGTCTGCGCGTTGAGAATCTGCAGCACCTGCGCTTTGACGCCGTCGTATACGGGCTTGCCGGAGAACATGCGGTAATCAACGTGCGTACTATCGCCCTCGCCCACCATCTGGAATTGCCGTTCGCCATCGGCGGACTGCTGCGCGTGCGCCTGCTCCCAGGATTTCTCGTCGAAGTCATTGCTCTCGGCGTTAATCGTCCACACGCGTTTGCCCTGCTGGTTGCGGATGAGGAAGCGATAGTAAATATGAAACTTGCCGAGCGGCTGAAAGAACTCGATCGCTTCGACACGGTACTGCTTTACAGGAAACATATCGACAAGGAAACCGTTGGACTGCATCGCGTCCGGCGCTTTGGGATCTGCATGCAGCTTGCGCAGTAAATCGCGCTCGGCATTCCGCTGTATGGGGCGATCAGCGATGGAGTACGCGACGACCAGCGTCGTGTGTACCTTCCAGTTGTTGGGATCGAGCTGGCGGGCCTTCTCTGCGTACTGTACGGCGAGATCACCCTTATAGAGCTGGAGCGCAGCGTCTGCCGCATACAGATTTGTCGCAACATCGTTGGGATTCGCTTGCAGGAGCTGCTGAAAGGTAGCGAGGGCCGGTTGCGGTTGGTGGTTTTTCAGCTGGTAGAAACCCTGCTCGATGGTAGCCTGCGGCGCTGCGGGGACTTGCGCGCCTGCCGTGAAGCTGTGGAGATAGATAGCTGCTGCCAGTGCGATGCCGTGCCACTTCATGCGAATGCGACGACTCCCGAAGCCAACCTTAGC
>JAATFH010000053.1 GCA_015655315.1 Terriglobales bacterium | reverse complement strand
CGACCAACCGCAGGGTGCGCACGTATCAGATCACTGCGGCAGGCATCCGGCATCTGGAGAAAGAGGTTTCCCGCTTTGAGCAGATGCTTGCGGGAATTCACCTGGTGCTTTCACCGGCTGAGTCCTAGCCGCACGAGAGGAGATTTTTATGCGATGGCTGCGCCAATTGTTTTCGCGCCGAAGAGTTTATGACGATCTCTCGGAAGAGATTCGCCAACATCTCGATGAGAGAATCGAAACGCTTGTCGCCGATGGCATGAGCCGCGACGATGCCGAGCATGCCGCACGGCGCGAATTCGGCAATGTGGCTTTGCTGGAAGAGCGCGGACGCGAGGCGTGGCAGTGGCCGACGCTCGATTCGCTGTGGCCGGATGTGCGCTTCGGGCTCCGGCAGATTGTGCGCTATCGCGCGTTTACGATCATGGCGGTATCGACGCTGGCGCTGGGGATCGGCGCGAACACGGCGATCTTTACGCTGATTGATTCGATCATGCTGCGGCCGCTGCCCTATCCGCAACAGGAGCGGCTGACGAGCATCTCCGGCTACTTTCCCAAAGGATGGGTGCGCGAACTGCAGAAACATTCTCAGTCGTTCACATCGATCTCAGGCTATGGACCGGATGCGGAATCGAACGTCGAAAATGTAGGCGCGGCGGAGCGCGTTTTCGGGTCGGCAGTGACGATCAATACCTTTGACACATTGGGCATTCATCCTGCGATGGGCAGCTTCTTCGCGCAGGACAATGCGGTCGCGGGACAGGACTTCGTCGTGGTTCTGAATTATGGATACTGGCAGCAGCGCTTTGCCGGGAATCCGCAGGTCGTGGGTCAAAGCATTCGCATTGACGGCATTTCGCGCAAGATCATCGGCGTGATGGGGAGCGGAATTCATTTTCCTTACGCGGATACGCAGTTCGTTATCCCCATCGCTTTCAAAGGCGGCGACCCGGTGGATACGTGGGGCGGAGTTCCCTTCGACTACCGCGCCTTTGGCCGCCTCAAGGATGGAGTCACGCCAGCAGTTGCGCAGGCGGAGTTGCGCAGGCTACATCCGCTGCTGCTGCCGCTCTTTCCATGGGTGATGCCGGATGACTGGGAGGCGAATACGACAGTCACTCCGCTGCTCGATTCGATGGTGGGCGACACGGGGCCGAGGCTGTTGCTTCTGCTGGGGGCGGTCGGGCTGATTTTGCTGATCGCGTGCGCGAATGTCGCCAACCTGATGCTGGCGCGGGCGGCTTCACGGGAGCGCGAGATGGCGATTCGCGGCGCGCTGGGAGCTTCGGGTTGGCGCATCATTCGGCAGTTGCTGGTGGAGAGTGTTTTGCTGGGGCTGCTTGCCGGTGTCGCGGGATTGTCTGCGGCGGCTGTGAGTCTGCGTGCGCTTACGCGGCTGCTGCCTGCGGACACGCCGCGCATCGCGAATGTGAATCTGCACTGGGACGTATTTTTGTTTGCCGCGATTGCATCGGTTCTTACGGGCGTGCTGTTCGGGTTGGTTCCGGCGATCCGGATGGCATCGCCGCATCTGCAGAAGTCGCTGCGTTCGGGCGGCATCGGCGTGGCGGGAAAGGGATCGCAGTTTCGGGTTTCGATGCTGCTGGTGGTGGGGCAGATCGGCTTGTCGGTGGTAGTGATTACAGCAGCCGGGCTGATGCTGCACAGCCTTTACAGTTTGTCGCGAGTCAATCCGGGATTCCGCACGGAGCGAATTGTTACGGCGGAGGTTTCGCTGGATTCTTCTGCGTGCAGGCAGGCTGGATATTGTCATGCGTTCTTTCAGCAGTTGGAACTGAAGGCGCGCTCGGTTGCCGGAGTGGAAAGCGTTGCGCTTGTCGATGCGCTTCCCATGACGGGGTGGGACCTGGGCTATATCTTCGACGCGGAAGATCATCCGCGCAGTGCGAGACAGGTGGCTCAACAGGCTGCGGGGCGCATGGTTTCGACGGGATATTTCCAGACCGGTGGATTGCGACTGCTGCGCGGGCGTTTGCTGGCGGAGTCCGATCAATCCGGAGCGAGCCGCGCTGCGGTGATCAATCAGAAGATGGCTGAGTCGCTGTGGCCGGGGCAGGACCCGATTGGGAAGCACATTGTCAAAGTGTCGGATGAGCCGTCGCCGGGGATACTCGATCCCAACGTCGCGTCGATTGTGGTGGGTGTCGTGAGCAACACGCACCACGCGAGTCTGACCAACAATTTCGACGAGGAAGTTTACCTGCCGATGACGCCGAAGAGTGACCGGCCGCAGATGACGATTCTGTTGCACTCGCAGCTTCCTGCGGAGCAGACGGCGAGCGGGCTGCGCAGGGCGGTCGCGGAGATCGATCCGCTGGTTCCGGTGACGCATGTGCGGACTTTGAGTGAGGTGGTCGCGGCTTCCGCTTCGACTCCGCGATCGCTGGCGATTCTGCTGCTTGGCTTTGGGGCGCTGGCGCTTGGTGTGGGCTCGGTTGGCGTCTATAGCCTGATTGCTTATGTGGTGAGCTGGCGGACAAAGGAGATTGGACTCCGGCTGGCGCTGGGCGCGCCGCGCTGGCAGATTGTGCGCTCGGTCATAAAACAGAGCATGTTGCTGGCGCTTGCGGGTTCGGCCGCAGGGCTTGCGGGCGCTGTTGTAGCGGCGAGCCTGCTGAGAGGATTTCTCTTCGAAGTGCATCCTTTCGATCCGCTGACATTTTGTGTGGTCCCAGTGTTGATGCTTTTGCTTGCTCTGGTTGCGGCATGGATTCCTGCCCGCCGCGCTGCGTCCATCGATCCGATGGTTGCGTTGAGGGGAGAATGATGCGGTGGCTGCGGCGGCTCATCTTACGGCGGAGAATTTACGGCGATCTGGCCGAGGAAATTCGCCAGCATTTCAACGAGAAGGTCGAAGCACTGATGGCCGATGGAATGAGCCGCCAGGAAGCGGAGCACGCTGCACGCCGCGCATTTGGAAACGCCGCATTGCTTGAGGAAAGAGCGCGGGAAGCATGGCAGTGGCCGAGGCTCGAATCGATCAAGGCCGATTCGATGTATGCGCTGCGGCAGCTTTTCAAGTCTCCCGGCTTTTCAGTCACCGTGATTGTTGTGATCGCTCTTGGTATTGGCGCGAACACGGCGGTCTTTCAGCTGATGCGTGCTGTCGTTTCGCCTGACTTGCCCGTTCCCCATCCCGCAGAAGTCTATGCGTTGCGGTCGATCCGCACTCCGAACGATGGCGCGTGGCTTTATTCGGGTCCAGCGTTCGATCATTTGCGTCGCGCGGCAACTGGCGAGGCCAAGGTCGCTGCGCATACTGCGATTGCGACATGCAATATCTTTCTGAACAAGTCCAGCGGCGCGAAGGAAGCGCGCATGCAGCTAGTCTCCACCAATTTTTTCTCCGTGCTGGAAGTGCGTCCTTCACGAGGACGATTTCTTCTCGATGGAGATCGCTTGCCTGCGGGAGGCGCGTGGCCTGTGGTGCTTCGCTATGGATTCTGGCAGCAGCACTTTGCTGCCGACCCGGCGATCCTGGGCAAATCGTTTCTGGTCAACGGCACTCCGGCGATTGTCGTGGGCGTTGCGCCGAAGCGCTTTCTCGGCGTGATTCCCGGAAATATTCCCGACTTCTGGCTGCCGCTTGAAGCGCAGAAAGACGTGCGTTACAGCGTGCCGTTCGATTCGCTCGGATTCGGCAGCGGGGTTAGCCTGAGTATGCCGTATCGGCAACAGGATGCTCTCTTCTGGCTTACGCTGATTGCGCGTGTGCCGCCGGGTTCTGAGGCATCGACAACGGCCGCGTGGACGCAGGCGTTTCAGCCGGACCTTGAACTCTTTGCTCGCTTCACTCCGAAAGAGCAGCGGGCAACCGTGCTGGCGTCATCGTTTACGCTGCATCCGCTGGCGCAGAGCGAGGGTACTATCTTCGCGCAATATGCGCGACCGCTTACTGTGTTGATGGCGATGGTGGCCGCTGTGCTGCTGATTGCGTATGTCAATCTTGCCAATCTGCAAAGCGCTCGTTTGACTGCGCGGCGATACGAATTCGCCATCCGCGCATCGCTGGGAGCGGGCCGTGGCCGTATTCTGCAGCAACTGCTGATCGAGAGTGGAATGCTCATCGGCGTCGGCGGCACGATGGCGCTTCTTCTGGCTTTCATTTCTGGTCCCGTGCTTCTGCATTGGGCTTCCTCGGGTGCGCGGCCCATTCCACTCGATCTTCATCCGAGTCTCGAAGTGTATGGCTTCGTCGTTGCTCTGCTGGTGCTCACGTTCGTTGCCTTTGGGTTGCTGCCCGCGTGGCGCATTCTCCAGAGAGACCCGGCTATCACTATTCGAAGCAGCATGACGGTGAGTCAGCCGCAGAGGCGAATATTATCGAACCTCATGCTCGCGATGCAGGTGACTTTAACGTTGCTATTGCTCTCGGTTGCTTCGATGTTTGGGCGCACCCTGCTCAATCTCAACCACGTGGATACGGGATTCGATCGGCAGCACATTCTGACGGTGCGGTTCGCGTTTCATCGCGCCGGTTACACGGAGGCTCGCCTGCGCACGCTGACTCCGCAGATGCTGGAGCGCCTGCGGGCATTGCCTGGAGTGCGGGCGGCGGCCATCGATATGTGCCTGCCTCCGGGCTGCCTGTGGAACAGCGTGCTTCATGTCGCGGGTCATCCCGAATTGAGCGAGAGCGCGATGCAGACGCATCAGGACAATGTCGGCAGCGGGTACTTTCGGACACTTGGAATCCCTGTCGTGAAGGGCCGCGAGTTTGAGGACAGCGATACGGGCGATACTAGGCCTGTCGCTCTCGTGAACCAGTCGCTGGCGAAGAAGCTTTTCGGAGATGCCGATCCGCTAGGGCGGCAAGTAGGGTTTGGTCCGCCGCCAGCCGATGCGCAGTTCACTATCGTGGGCGTGGTGGGCAATGCCCGTGTGGATGGTCTGCGTGCACAGCCTCCGCCGGTCTTCTATCAGCCGATTGCGCAGAACTCTTTCTCCATCGGCGGCATCGCCGTGCGCAGCTCCGGCGATCCCCTGCTGCTGGCCGATGCGGTTCATCGTGGCTTACTCGCTCTCGATCCGCAGATGCCGATCACGGAGATCAACTCGCTCACAGACGACTACCAGAACACGCTGACTACCGAGCATCTGCTTGTCCGGCTCACGTCGATCTTTGGCGGGCTGGCGCTGGCCCTGGCGGTCATTGGGATCTATGGCGTTTTGTCATTTCGCGTGGTCCGCAGCACCAGTGAGATCGGCGTGCGCATGGCGCTGGGCGCGACACGCGCGGATATTCTGCGCATGGTGATGGCGCAGGCGGGGCAGGTGTTTCTTCTCGGCGGGGTTCCAGGAGTGGCGCTGGCGGTCGTTACCGGGCGTCTTATTCGTGGATTGCTTTTTGGAGTCAATGGTGCGGACGGGCTTTCGTTGTGCGTGGCTTTGATCGTGCTCGGGATGGCTGGGGCGCTTGCCAGTTTTCTGCCTGCGCGCCGCGCCGCTTCAGTTGACCCGATGCGGGCGCTGCGGGCGGAGTAGCGTCTGAGTGTGTTCCGGCGATTTTGGCTACCCGTAGATCGCCTGGATTCTTCCTCCCTACGGTCGTCAGAATGACGGCCTGTTTTTAGAGAGGTCGCAAGAATTGACGGCTTATCTTAGAGATGTCGTCAATGACGCTCCATTTATGAAAAGCTCGACTTGAATATCTGCTTAAATTTGTTTCAGCTCTGACGTTTCGCTTTCGGGGATTCCTACCTGCTCGACGATCTCCACGTCGAAGCCCTGCAGCGCCGGGACGTGCGTGGGCGTGTTCGAGAGCAGGCGCACTTTGTGGATGCCAAGATCGGCGAGGATCTGGCCGCCTAGTCCTACCTGGCGGAGAGTTCGCTGGTGATTGTCGTGATGCTCGCGGGCGCGGGCTTCGCGATGCAGGATGATGCGGTGCGGCGTGATGGAGCGGTCGATGTCGAAGCCGCGGCTGGTGTTGTGCAGGTAGATGAGCGCGCCTCGGCCTGCCTCGGCGATGGCTTTGAGGGAGCGCTGCATGATGCTGTGGCAATCGCAGAGTGTCGTGCCGAAGATGTCGCCTGCGAGGCAGTGCGAGTGCACGCGGACGAGGACCGGCTCGTCGCCGCGACTCACGTCGCCTTTGACCAGCGCTACGTGGCTCTCACCGCCGTTGACTTCGCTCTCATACGCGATCATACGGAAGTCGCCGAAGGGTGTCGGTACGTCGCTCTCGGCCACGCGCACGATGTAACGCTCGTTCTGCAGCCGGTAACGGATCAGCTCGGCAACCGTGAGCATTTTCATGCCGTGCTGGCTGCAGAATTCGACGAGGTCGGGCACACGCGCCATGGTGCCGTCGTCTTTCATGATTTCGCAGATCACGCCTGCAGGGATGAGCCCGGCCATGCGGGAGAGATCGACGGAGGCTTCGGTTTGTCCGGCGCGGACGAGGACGCCGCCTTTGCGGGCGCGCAGGGGGAAGATGTGTCCCGGCCTCGCGAGGTCGTTGGCGGTCGAAGTGGGATCGATGGCTACCTTGATGGTGTGGGCGCGGTCGTGGGCGGAGATGCCGGTCGTCACGCCTTCGCGGGCTTCGATGGTCTCAGTGAATGCGGTGCCGAAGCGCGAGGAGTTCTGCTGCGTCATCGGCCCGAGACGAAGGTAGTCGGCGCGATCCTCGGTCAGCGTGAGGCAAATCAGCCCACGACCGTATTTGGCCATGAAGTTGATCGCTTCCGGGGTGACGAACTCGGCGGCGAGGGTAAGGTCGCCTTCGTTTTCGCGGTCCTCGTCGTCGACTACGACGATCATGCGTCCGGCCTTGATCTCTTCGATTGCACCGGGGACGTCGGTAAATGTAGCCTTGGCAGCCATGCATCTATTTTCCGCCAATAGAAGCTATCCCGCCAGAGGGCAATACGATGGCCTGTGATTCGGTCAAAATTCCAGGATGACGCATCGAAGCTCACGTGACTATGAATAAGATTGGGAATAAGACAGGCGCTCGCAAACAAAAGAACAGTTTCCTGAAGAATCATGCCCTCAGCCTGGCTACGGCTGGCATTGTGGTGCTGTGGATCGTGCTGTATGCCTATGGCAATCCGAAAACGCATGCCGGATCGTTTTTCGGCAATGCGATCGCGGACTGGACGGGCGTGCTTGTCACCGTAATCGTTACCAAATACTTTTACGAGACTGGATCGGCGGAGAGCAAACAACCAGCGCGGCGTTTCCGAAACCGCGTTTTTGAGGGACTCCGGGACCATTCGCTGACCATCTTCCTCGTGCTCACCGGGCTCGCCTGGGTCTTTCTCTATGTGAAGATGGATTCGGAAGCAAAATGGGGCCAGGTGGTGGGAAACATTGTGTCGGAATGGACACAGATTCTGGGCCTCGTCCTGCTGACCAAAAAATTGATAGAGGACAAATCGAAAGAGAGCCAGAAATAAATTGCACAGATTGAAGTCAGAGCGGGAGCGCTGACTGGCGGTGCGCGAGAAAGTGGCGGACGGAGGGATCGCGCTCAAGGCCGATTGCCACTTCGTAGGCTTCCCGGGCCTGGCGATGTGCGCCCGTTCTGGCCAATAATTCTGCGCGTGCGGCCCACCAGGGTTGATATTCGGTGAGACGCTTATCGGCGGCTATTTCCTCAAGGGCTTTCAGGGCGATATCCGCCCCATGCATTTCTGCGATGGCGAGGGCGCGATTGATGGCGACCACGGGTGAGTGGGTCCGCGATAAAAGGGCGTCATAGAGCTGCAGGACGGCGTCCCAATTGTTACAGCCTGTCCGCCTGCGCTCGACGTGTGCCGACTGCAAGGCAGCTTCCAGTTGATAGCGTCCGATGGCTTCCAGTGTGCTGGCGCGGACGAGCAGGTCCTCAGCCTCGTCGATCCCCTGCCAGTTCCACAGGGCGCAGTTTTGCTCGGCGAGCGGGATGTATTCGCCGCCAGCGCCGCGACGTGCCGGGCGACGCGCTTCGGCGTAGAGAATGAGCGCAAGCAGGCCCAGCGCTTCGGGCTCGAAGGGCAGCAGTTCCGTCACCAGGCGGCAGAGGAAGATGGCTTCTTCGGCGAGATCGCGGCGGGCGGCGTCGGTCCCTGCGGCATCGACCCAGCCTTCCGTGAAGGCGGCGTAGATGGCGTCGAGCACGGTGCCGAGACGGTCGCGCATCTCTGCGCGGTCCGGAATGCGAAACGGAATGCCCGCCTGCCGGATCTTGCTTTTTGCGCGCACCAGGCGCTGGCCCATGGTTGCCGGAGCCGTCAGGAATGCAGAGGCGATGGCCGCCGCGTCGAGGCCGAGCACGGCCTGGAGCATCAGCGGGGCGCGAATGCCGGCGTCAATCGCCGGATGCGCGCAGGCAAATAATAATGCGAGACGACGATCTGGAATTTCCGTATCGGTGGTCGCGCTGATCGCGGCTTCGATCTGGTTCAGGTCTTCATCCACAAAATCGCCGCTGCGCTGCCGCCGGGTCATGTCGATAAATTTTCGCCGGGCAACGGTCAACAACCACGCTTCAGGGTTGGCCGGACAGCCATGCCGCGGCCAGTCGGCAAGCGCTGAAGCGAATGCCTCGGAGAGAGCGTCCTCGGCAGCGGCGACGTCGTGAGTGCGCGCAGCGAGATAGGCGACGAGCTTGCCGTAGCTGCGGCGGGCGACTGTTTCCGCCGTGTTGCGTGCGGGCTCGTCGGCCTCGGTTCCGGGTTCACCGTTTACGCTGCCGGTTCGTAGCACAGGTAGACCTTCCCGTTTTTGAAAATTCTTGTTCTGGCGAGCTTCAGAGTCAGCATTTCCGGAATGCCATCGAAGATGGACCGTCCTTTGCCCAAAACTACGGGATCGACCATCAGCTGGTACTCATCGATGAGACTGTGAGGCGCGAGCTGGGCAATGATGCTGCCGCTGCCCAGGATTGCCATGCCGGGGCCATCCTCTTCTTTCAGCTTGCGGACTTCCGAGACGAGATCGCCCTTCACCAATTTCGTATTGTTCCACGTCGCCTCGTCGAGAGTTCTGGAAAAGACGACCTTCCGCATGGCGTTCATGGCTGCGGCTACGGTGGGTGAATGCTGGTCGGCGATGGGCGTCGGCCAGTAGCCGGCCATCAGCTGATAGGTGATTCTGCCGAACAGGAGCTGGCCTCCCCCGCCGGCGTTCTCAGCTACAAAGGCCGCGTACTCGGGATCGTCATTGCCTGTGTGTGCCCAGCGGAAGTCGCCGTCGGCGCTAACGAAGTATCCGTCGAGAGTGATGTGGTTGAGAGCGATCAGTTTTCGCATGGTTATTCTCTTTTGTCCTCTGTGATGCGCTGCTTCGTCTTGAGCGGCTCCGCGCCGGTGACTTCGGCCAGCCATTCGGAGATGGTCTTGTCGCGGATGGGGCGCACCTCGACGACGCCATGCAATGACGTCGGACTGCGGGCAGCCCAGGCAGTGGCCTCATCCATATCGGGAACGTCGATGATATGAAAGCCGCCGAGCTGTTCTTTCGAGTCGGCGTAGGGGCCGTCGAGCAGCTGCGGCCGCCGTTTGCCACCCGCACGGTCGTCGCCCCGGAACTGTGCTCGAGACCAGTGCTGCTCTTGAGAACGCCGGCGTTCGCCATCGCTTCCAGAAACGCGCGATAAGCGCCGAGCCAGTGCTGCTGCTCTGCCTTCGTCAGTTTTGCCCAGCCGTCTTCCTGCACATAGTCCATCAGGATGCATTTCATTCCGGGGCCTCCGTTTCTACCATTCCATCGTCTACTGGTACTGGGGGCTGGACATCTCCCAGACCGGGCGCACCTCGACTGTGCCGTGACCGGCACCGGGACAACGGGCGGCCCAGGAGATGGCTGCGTCCAGATCGGGCGCATCGATGAGATAGTAGCCGCCCAGCTGTTCTTTCGAATCAACGAAGGGGCCGTCTAGAACTTGCGACTTGCCATCGGTGGCGCGCACGGTGGTTGCGGTTGAGACTGGCCGGAGCCGATTGCTGCCAACGTAAACACCAGCCGACTTCAGCGCTTCGGAATAGGCCATGTAGGCTGCGTATCCCTGTTGCTGCTCAACCGGGGACATTCTGTTCCAGCCGGATTCATCTGCGTAGAGCATTAATAGATATTGCATGGGAAATCTCCATTGTGAATTTTGGGCGGATGTCTGATCCGCTTACTACCATGACGGGCGAAAGATGGCCATTTCGACAGCTGGCAATTTTACCGCTGATGTTTATTTTTCGAGCAGTCGGCACAGCAGTTTGTAATTGACGGCTGATATGGATGAGAGGAATATGGAGCCGGATCAGCAATCATCTGTATCTTCCTCAAAACTCAGGAAAGAAGAGGTAAGTCTTTATGAAATTTGGTGCAGGTTTCCTGCTTGCAGGCGCACTTTTACTGGGATCTACCGTTGCCGCTCGAGGCGACAATGTAAGGACAGACTACAATCACAGCGCGAACTTCTCGCAATACCACACGTACTCCTGGGGAAAAGTTCAGACGGCCGATCCCTTCTATGTTTCGCGCATCCAGGACGCGGTCAATCAACAGCTATCGGCCAAAGGCTGGCAAATTGTTCCCTCGGGCGGTTCGGTAACCATCTTCGCGACCGACAACATCCATAACCAGAAGGAAGTGCAGACGATGTACGACGGACTGGGTGGCGGTTGGGGCGGTGGCTGGGGCTGGGGCGGCTGGGGTTGGGGCGGCGGCTGGGGCGGTGGTCCCGGATTCGGCGAAGCTACGACGACCACCAGCGATCAGCCGGTGGGAAACCTGGTGATCGACATCTTCGACGGCACCTCCAAGAATCTGCTTTGGAGGGGGCTGGCGACGCAGAATCTCTCAACCAACGCCAGCAAGAATACGAAATCGCTGGATAGCGATATCGTCAAAATGTTCAAGGGATTTCCCCCAAAATAGACCGGTACCGGTTTAACGAGGACGATTTCTGCTGAAAGCTGCAGCAAACGCACAAATGCCGCCCGATTGGGCGGCATTTGCGATTTAACCTCAAACCTTTGCCTTATAGGGTAGACTCTATTTCGAAACCCCACGCTTCCAACAGCCCCTCGGGGATGTACTTTGAATTGCGGTTGCGGCGGGCCCATTCACGAAGGCGGGTCGAACGGACATACTGATCCGGAGTCAGCTTGTATTCCTTGACGACCTGTTCAAAGGAAGTGACAGTGGGCACGACCGGACCGATGGGCTCCGGTTTGCCCCAGTTTGGATTACCACGACGTTTTGCCATTTCTAGATTTACCCCTAGCAAGTAAGGTGACGTGCAGATGCTCCGGCGAAGGCAGGGAGAGTAACCAGCAAACCCGCCGGGAAGTCACAAACTCTCTAATTTTAGGTATTTTTTCTCCAAAAATCAATAGAAAAATAAGGTTATCTTGAAACGAATTTTTCATCAAAAACACTATTTTTAAATCGATTTGAGAGTGAATACCTGTCTGCACAACTATTAGACGCTGCCGGGGCGGGAAAGGGTTTAGCTTGTCTGTAACATTCCTGCAATATATGAGCGAAACTCACTCATATTCTTTTGAGACGACTTGACAACCGTCTCTCCGTTCTCCTACATTAGCAGTCGAAGAGTGAAAGTGCTAAAGGCTGCATAAACTGCCTTCCAGTCGCACGAAGCTCCTCGCTTGCAGTAAGAATTCCCAAATTCAGCATTCAACACCGCGAGGCTGGACCTCGCGCGAAGGAGAAGCACCGCAATGGCAACTGCAACTGTAGCCACTACCTTTACTCCGCTGCATGACCGCATCCTGGTCCGTCGCGTAGACGAGGGTGAGACCGTTCGTGGCGGAATCATCATTCCCGACACAGCAAAAGAGAAGCCGCAGGAAGGCGAAGTGATCGCCGTGGGCAAAGGCAAGTCGAACGACGAAGGCAAGACCTTTCCGCTCGATGTGAAGTCCGGCGACCGCATCCTTTTCGGCAAGTATTCCGGCACCGAAATCAAGATCGATGGCGAAGAGTTCCTCATCATGCGTGAGGAAGAAGTCCTCGGCATTTTGAAGAAGTAGGTTTTGAACAAACCCACCCTGACTTCGTCAGGATGGGGCACCCGGATTCATGATTTCATACGGAGCATTTGGCTCCGCGATGTAAGGAGAATTGGAATGGCAAAGCACATTCTGCATGGAGAGG
>JAATFH010000179.1 GCA_015655315.1 Terriglobales bacterium | reverse complement strand
GTCAAGCAAAACCGCAGTATCGAAAACACGGATATAGTTGCCTGGTACACGGTGGGCTTCCGTCACGTCCCGCGTCCAGAAGACTGGCCGCAGATGCCCGTAATGTGGCATGACTTTGTGATTCGTCCCTTCCACTTCTTCCCAAAGAATCCTGGAATGGACCTGCCTATGACACCATAGCAATACGGCGCTTACGTCTTTTTCCTGAAAGCGTCTTATCTTCTGCAAACAATCGTAATGACAATTTGACCCAATCGTTATTGGGAAAATATTATCATTATCCTTGCCCTAAAATGGGGGAAGATACTGGAACTCTTTGTGTCGAAACTGCGCTCCAGATTTTTCATCATACTGGAGCTTCATGGAATCGCGGGTTTACCTCTCGGGAGATCAATCATGTTGCTAAAATCGCTTGCGGTCGTCTCTGCCCTTCTGTGGGCAAGCACTTCTTTCTGTCAAACATCTCCGGCAAGTCGTACGAGCAGTCTAAAAGACGCGAAGGGCACAGTGATCGGTCAAGTAACCGTGACAGCGGCTCCTGGCGGTGTCCTGCTTCGTGTCGAGGCGAAAGGCCTGCCGCCGGGTTGGCATGGCATGCACTTTCACGAGAAGGCCGATTGTAGCGATGCGGCATTCAAGAATGCCGGAACTCACGTTCACCAGAAGACCCCTGTCGTTCATGGCCTGCTCAATGCAGGCGCGAACGATGCCGGAGATCTGCCAAACCTGTTTGTCGCTTCTGACGGCTCGGTTACTGTGGAACTCTATTCGACGCTGGTCACGCTCAACGGAGGAGACAATCATCCGGCGCTCCTCGATAGCGATGGATCCGCATTGATCATTCACGCCAATCCTGATGATTACCAGACGCAACCGATTGGCGGAGCGGGTGCAAGAATCGCGTGCGCTGCCATTCAGTAATCCTGTCGTTCGACAGAGAAAAGTAGAAGCGTTTAACGCTTCTGCTTTTTTCGTCTTTCATCCTGAAATTGAGTTCGCGAGCATAATTCACATCCAGAGAACCCGGTTCTAATTTTCGTCCCCGAGTTCGCGCAGGAACATATCCTAAGTGGCGACGAGTAGCTCAGTGCGATTTGTGCTTTTCCAGAATCGCATTGAATTCTGCACGGGGCATTCTTAGCTTCTCAGGATGCTCATCGATCCACTTCGCCAGCGCGTCATATTTTTTCGGAGTCCAGCCGCCTTCGAACTCTCCTCCGTTTTTGCCGGCGCGATTCAGTTCGAAATTAAAGGCATCTTCCAGGTTGGTGAATTCGGCTGAACTGATCGCGTCCTCTGCGAGAATTGCCGGGATGAAGATCACTCCGTCGGTTTTAGCCAGCACCAGGTCTCCGGGTAATACGATTGCGCGTCCGATCCGCACCGGAGCGTTGATGGCCGTCAGCGTCATATCGGCCCACGCCGATGGGTCATACCCTCGATAGAATCCATTCAAATTCGGAACTTCCCGGTTCTCCTCCTGGTCCCGAATGCCCGCATCGAAAACGAAGCCGGCATGCGTCTGCGCTGCGATGCCGCTTCCAAGATTGGAGCCGATCAATGTGCCTTCGACAATTTTTCCGAAACCGTCAGCGACGTACACGTCTCCTTCCTGCAATTCATTGATCGGCCAGCTGTTGGTCCAGCTCACACGTCCTTCCGCCTTGCCCTCGGCGGCAATGGCTTTCACCATGTCGGGTCGCAGCGGCATGTATTGTGCTGTGAGCGCGCGGCCAGCAAAGGGCTTGTCGATGTGCAGGGCTTGCCAGCCGCCGTCGAACTGGCATCGATAACCTCTCTCGCCTAAGTAGTCCCATACATCTTCGATCGAGATGTCGACAGCACGCTTCAGCAGATCATCAGAAACTTTTGGACGGCCATCGGCAAAGCGTTCGCCTTTCCAGTCCGACGTGTAGAACAGGATCTGTTCCTTCGTCATCTTTACTTGAGAGAAAGCCGGCATCGCCGCCATCGCGCAAACCAGCAGAACAGTTGATAAAACTTTCTTCATGAATCTCCTTCAACAATCGATTATTTTCAGCGTTTAGAGATCGCCAGCGGTGCTTGCTAACTGAACGTTGCGTCGTCCCATGACTGTTTCTCGTCCCACATGGGAGTCGGCTCGAAGTATCCAGTGCCGGGCTTCAAATGGCGCTTCACTTCATCATCGTTCAACGTAACTCCCAATCCGGGCGCATCCGGAACCTTGATGAAGCCCTTGTTGATAATCGGCTTTTCGATTCCCGTGACCAGATCCTGCCAGAAGGGAACGTCGAGCGAATGATTTTCGAGAGCAAGAAAATTACGAGTCGCCGCCGCGCAATGGACATTTGCCATGCAGCCGACCGGTGTGCCGGCAAAATGCATAGCCATGGGAACGCCATAGCTAAAAGCCATGTCGCCGATTTTGTGAGTCCGCAAAATGCCGCCTGAGGTCATAAGATCCGGGTGGATTTTGTCCACCGCGTGGTTCTTGCACAGTGTCTCGAAGTCTGTGAACTCGTAGATATCCTCGCCGGTAAGCGTCGGAGTGGGGCTGGCCTCCGTGATCTGTTTCCAGAGATCGGTGTAATACCAGGGAATCAGATCCTCCATCCATTCCAGATTGAATTTCTCATAGGCCTTACCCAGGCGGATAGCTGATTTCACTCCGACATGACCGAGGTGATCCATCGAGAGGGGCATGTCATAGCCAATTGCTTCGCGGACCGCGGCAACATACTCGCACAGCCGATCGATGCCTTTGTCCGTGACCTCAGTGGCAATGAATGGATGCGGCTGGTTACGCAGCTCCCATGAGCTGAGCCCGGAAGGCTGCATGACAGTATTCGGGATGCCTTCGAGCGTATCGATCCCGAGGTCCATCTTCATCCAGGTAAGGCCCATTTCTTTGCGTTCCCTGGCTCTTCGGCCATATTCCTGCGGGTCCTTCGACTCTGTTGTATCGGCATAAATGCGGACCGTGTCGCGCCACTTGCCGCCAAGCATCTGGTACACCGGACAGTTGTAGACCTTGCCCGCAATGTCCCACAGGGCCATTTCCACCGCAGCCACGCCGCCTGCCTGGCGAGATATACCGCCGAACTGCTGGATCTTCTGAAAAAGAAAATCGACATTCAGTGGGTTCTCTCCGACAATGCGGCTCTTCAGTACCATCGCGTATTGAAAGCCAGCCGCGTCGCGCACTTCGCCCAGACCATAGACACCCTGGTTGGTGTCGATGCGAAT